>NZ_CP022412.2:0-304720 GCF_002222615.2 Bacteroides caccae
ATGATTGAATCAAATCATGCCGTACTTTGGAACCGCTGTCTCGAGGTAATTAAAGACAATGTTCCCGAGACGACATATAATACTTGGTTTGCCCCGATTGTTCCATTAAAATATGAGGACAAAACATTGATCTTGCAGATCCCGAGCCAGTTTTTCTATGAAATTCTGGAGGAGAGATTCGTAGATCTAATCCGCAAGACATTATATAAGGTCATTGGCGAAGGCACCAAGTTGATGTACAACGTCATGGTCGACAAGACTTCGATTCCGAATCAAACCGTGAATCTCGAAGCAAGCAATCGTTCTACCGCTGTTACTCCCAAAAGTATATTTGGTGCCAACAAAGCACCCAATTTCCTGCAAGCTCCTGCTGTTCAGGATTTGGATCCACACTTGAACCCCAACTATAACTTTGAGAACTTCATCGAAGGATACAGCAACAAACTGTCAAGAAGCGTTGCCGAAGCCGTAGCACAAAAACCGGGAGGTACCGCTTTCAACCCGTTATTCCTCTATGGAGCTTCCGGAGTAGGAAAAACGCACCTTGCAAATGCAATCGGCACGAAAATCAAAGAAATATATCCCGAAAAAAGAGTTTTATATGTTTCGGCGCATTTATTTCAGGTTCAATATACAGACTCAGTACGTAACAACACGACCAACGACTTTATCAACTTCTACCAGACTATTGATGTACTTATCATTGATGATATTCAGGAGTTTGCCGGAGTTACCAAAACTCAGAACAACTTCTTCCATATCTTCAATCATCTGCATCAGAACGGCAAGCAGCTCATTCTGACTTCCGACCGCGCTCCAGTGTTGCTGCAAGGTATCGAAGAACGTCTGTTGACCCGTTTCAAATGGGGTATGGTAGCCGAACTCGAAAAGCCGACCGTAGAACTTCGCAAAAATATCCTGCGTAATAAGATACACCGCGACGGATTGCAATTCCCACCGGAAGTGATTGATTATATTGCTGAAAATGTGAATGAGAGCGTACGCGATCTGGAAGGTATCGTTATTGCGATTATGGCACGTTCTACTATTTTCAACAAGGAAATAGATCTGGATTTGGCACAACACATTGTGCATGGCGTAGTTCACAACGAAACAAAAGCTGTAACAATTGACGATATTCTTAAAGTCGTATGCAAGCATTTCGACTTGGAACCGTCTGCCATACATACGAAATCCAGAAAAAGAGAAGTGGTTCAGGCACGCCAGATTGCCATGTACCTGGCTAAAAATCACACAGACTTTTCAACATCCAAGATAGGCAAATTCATTGGTAACAAAGACCATGCAACAGTACTTCACGCCTGCAAAACAGTAAAAGGCCAACTGGAAGTAGACAAGAGCTTTCATGCAGAAGTACAGGAAATTGAATCACTGCTGAAGAAGAGAAACTAAATCAACGATAAAAATAGCAGGTATTAAGTATTATCCATGTGTGTGCATATAAAGCAAATGTAACTGCGATAATACTTGATACCTGCTGTTTATTTCAAGTACTTATTTCAAAAAACCTTGTTGACGAAGTACTTTCAACAAGTTATCGGACATAAATTCATTATCTTTCTTTGTATAACGTATGTCTGTAAAAACCTGAGCAAGCGTTTCTTTCTGATTCTCCTCGATGAATTGTTTATTTTCAGGCAACGATTCCTTATAGGCATACAGTTTATCAATATCTTCGGATGTGTAGTCATGATAGGTTTCCTGATGTACAGCCGCTTCCAAAGGTAAACGGTCAACTTGTGCAGGGATACTGTCCGGGTAGCCTACCGTTATAGTTGTGAGAGGGAATACCAGCTCCGGAAGTTGCAGAGTATCAATAATCATCTGCGGATTATAAGTAGTTGTTCCCAAATAGCAGATTCCCAGTCCGGCTTCCTCTGCCAACGTACAGAAGGTCTGGGCAACAAGCAAAGTATCCATGGCGGCATTCATAAAAGACATTAAATTGTCATAGCCCGGTACAGCTTTTCGTTGTTCGCACCACTTACAAAAACGACGGAAATCGGCACAAAAAGTAAGCACGACCGGTGCATTTTTTACCATTGGCTGGTTAAAATGTGCAGGCGAAAGTTTCTCCTTCATTTCTGTATCACGCGTGACAATTACACTATAAAGTTGCATTCCTCCCATTGTAGAAGCACGGAAAGAGGTTTCAAGCAAATCATTTAACAAATCGGGAGCGATATCTTTTGGTAGATATTTCCGAATAGTTCTTCTGTTCTTTACGGTTTCAAACATATATTTTTTTTGCAAAGATATAAAAAGAAAAATTCATTCCACTATATCGACAGAAAAGAATAGTTTTCTTTTTGGAGAACTTTAACCTTTAAACCTTTCTACGATTTCATTGTTTATCAATTACTTAGCAATGACAAATGGAAAACTTGCAACCTGTTAATAAATTATTTCATTTTTATTTTGATAGATGAAAAAACATTCTTAGATTTGCAACCACATTTGTTAATGATAAGTAAACTTCTACACATTACTTATTAAAAATAAAATCTAAGACACATAACATCGTGGAAAAACAAATTTATTCTTATGATGAAGCCTATGAAGAATCTTTACGATATTTTCAAGGCGATGAGCTTGCTGCCAGGGTTTGGGTAAACAAATACGCAGTCAAGGACTCTTTCGGAAATATTTACGAAAAGTCTCCGGAAGATATGCATTGGAGAATTGCAAATGAAGTGGCACGTATCGAATCTAAGTACCCGAACGGCCTGACTGCAAAGGAACTATATGATCTATTGGATCATTTCAAATATATCGTTCCCCAAGGCAGCCCGATGACAGGCATCGGTAATGATTATCAGGTGGCTTCATTATCCAACTGCTTCGTAATCGGAGTGGACGGCGCCGCAGACTCTTATGGTGCTATCATCAAAATCGACGAAGAACAAGTGCAATTGATGAAAAGACGTGGTGGTGTAGGTCACGACCTGTCTCACATCCGCCCGAAAGGTTCTCCCGTTAAAAACTCGGCTCTTACTTCTACCGGCCTTGTTCCGTTCATGGAACGTTATTCCAATTCGACCCGTGAAGTTGCCCAGGACGGACGTCGTGGCGCGTTGATGTTAAGTGTGTCTATCAAACATCCGGATTCCGAAGCATTCATTGATGCAAAAATGACGGAAGGAAAGGTTACCGGAGCAAATGTATCAGTCAAACTGGACGATGCTTTCATGCAGGCTGCCGTAGAGGGCAAACCTTATGTACAGCAATATCCCATTGACGCTGCCAATCCTGCATTCACAAAAGAAATCGACGCTTCTACCCTATGGAAGAAGATCGTACATAATGCATGGAAATCAGCAGAACCGGGTGTATTGTTCTGGGATACGATTATCCGTGAATCTGTGCCCGATTGTTATGCTGATCTGGGTTACAAGACAGTATCTACTAATCCCTGCGGTGAAATACCATTGTGTCCTTACGATTCTTGCCGATTGCTGGCTATCAATCTATATTCTTATGTAGTGAATCCGTTCAAGCCGGACGCATATTTTGATTTTGATTTATTCAAGAAGCACGTGGCTCTGGCTCAGCGCATCATGGATGATATTATCGACCTCGAACTGGAGAAAATCGAGCGTATCATGAAGAAGATTGATGAAGATCCGGAAAACGAAGAAGTGAAACGTGCGGAACGTGTACTTTGGGAAAAGATATATAAGAAGAGCGGTCAGGGCCGTCGTACCGGTGTGGGTATCACTGCCGAAGGCGATATGCTTGCTGCTTTAGGATTGCGTTATGGTACGGAAGAAGCAACAGAGTTCTCTGAGAAAGTACATAAGACAGTGGCTTTGGGTGCCTATCGTTCTTCTGTCGAAATGGCAAAAGAGCGCGGTGCTTTTGAAATCTACAATAACGAACGCGAACAGAATAATCCGTTCATCAAACGCCTTGCCGAAGCTGATCCGGAGCTATATGCAGAAATGAAGAAGTACGGACGCCGTAACATTGCGTGTCTGACTATCGCTCCTACCGGTACAACCAGTTTGATGACGCAGACTACTTCAGGTATCGAACCTGTATTCCTGCCTGTTTACAAACGTAGAAGAAAGGTCAACCCGAATGACACCAATGTACATGTGGATTTCGTTGATGAAACAGGAGACGCATTCGAGGAATACATTGTATTCCACCATAAGTTTGTTACATGGATGGAAGCGAACGGTTATGATCCTGCCAGACGCTATACACAGGAAGAAATTGACGAACTGGTTGCCAAATCACCTTACTATAAAGCTACCTCCAATGACGTAGACTGGTTGATGAAAGTGAAGATGCAGGGAAGAATCCAGAAATGGGTTGACCACTCTATCAGTGTAACTATCAATCTGCCGAACGATGTAGACGAAGATTTAGTGAACCGGTTATATGTAGAAGCATGGAAATCCGGTTGCAAAGGCTGTACGGTATATCGTGACGGTTCACGTTCCGGAGTACTGATTTCTACAAAATCAGAGAAAAAAGAGGAACTTCCTCCTTGCAAACCGCCTACGGTAGTAGAGGTACGCCCGAAAGTTTTGGAAGCTGACGTTGTCCGTTTCCAGAACAATAAGGAAAAATGGGTGGCATTTGTCGGATTGCTGGACGGACATCCTTATGAGATCTTTACCGGTTTGCAGGATGATGACGAAGGTATCTTGTTGCCTAAGAGTGTGACTTGCGGGCGTATCATCAAGAATGTGGACGAAGATGGAACAAAACGTTATGACTTCCAGTTTGAAAACAAACGCGGATATAAGACTACTATTGAAGGATTGTCCGAAAAGTTCAACAAAGAATATTGGAATTATGCCAAATTGATTTCCGGCGTACTCCGCTACCGGATGCCGATTGAACAAGTAATCAAGCTGGTCGGTTCGCTCCAGTTGAACAGCGAAAGTATCAATACCTGGAAAAATGGTGTGGAACGTGCATTGAAGAAATACATTCAGGACGGAACGGAAGCCAAAGGAAAGAAATGCCCGAACTGCGGCAACGAAACTTTGGTTTATCAGGAAGGCTGTCTGATTTGTACGACTTGCGGCGCTTCCAGATGCGGATAAACATACTCGTATGTTAATTAATATATAAACAAAAGGTTAAAAGGAGTCCGGTGCGGCTCCTTTTATTTTTTATTCAAAAAAATGTCTTATACTTGCAGTATCATTAGTATCCAATCAAAATCTAATATATATGATTTTATCATTTAATATAGAATACCGCACCAACTGGGGAGAAGAGGTCAGAATTGCCGGGCTGTCTCCGGAATCTGTCCCTTTGCATACCACAGACGGTATCTACTGGACGACAGAACTGGAATTCGAAGTTCCCAACGAAGGATTGACAATTCATTACAATTACCAGATAGAACAGAACGGAATTGTGACCCGCAAAGAATGGGACAGTTTTTCCCGATGTCTTTTCCTGTCCGGTACCTCCAAGAAGAAATATAGAATCAATGACTGCTGGAAGAATATTCCCGAGCAATTATGCTTTTACAGTTCTGCTTTTACAGAAGCCCTGCTGGCACATCCTGAAAGGGAAGAAATTCCGCAAAGTTACAAAAAAGGGCTGGTTATCAAGGCTTATGCTCCACGTATCAACAAGGATTACTGCCTGGCAATCTGCGGCAATCAAAAGGCATTAGGCAACTGGAATCCGGAGAAGGCCGTCCTCATGAGTGATGCAAACTTTCCGGAATGGCAGATAGAACTGGATGCAAGTAAACTGAAGTTCCCGCTGGAATATAAGTTTATCCTCTATAACAAACAGGAAAAGAAAGCGGATTGTTGGGAGAAGAATCCTAACCGGTATTTAGCCGATCCGGAATTAAAGACCAACGAGACACTAGTAATCTCCGACCGGTATGTCTATTTCGATATTCCTGCATGGAAAGGAGCAGGTATGGCTATACCCGTATTTTCCTTAAAATCAGAAAAGAGCTTCGGAGTCGGGGATTTCGGTGATCTGAAACGGTTGGTTGACTGGGCTGTATCTACTCATCAGAAGGTGATACAGATTCTGCCGGTCAATGACACAACAATGACACACGCATGGACTGATTCTTATCCTTATAATAGTATTTCTATTTATGCTTTTCACCCGATGTACGCGGATATAAGGCAAATGGGAACGCTCAAAGACAAAGAAGCGGTAGCAAGGTTCAACAAAAAACAAAAAGAATTGAACAGTCTGCCGGCCATTGACTATGAAGCAGTCAACCAAACCAAATGGGAGTATTACCGCCTATTATTTCGGCAGGACGGAGAAAAGACATTATCTTCCAAAGGTTTCAAAGAGTTTTTCGATGCCAATAAAGAATGGTTGCAACCGTATGCTGTTTTCAGTTATTTACGGGATGCCTACAAAACACCGAATTTCCGTGAATGGCCTAAATATTCTACTTACCATGCAAAGGAGATAGAAAAGATGTGCCAGCCGGAGACGGCAGATTATCCGCATATCGCCCTTTACTTTTATATTCAGTATCATCTGCATTTGCAGTTATTGGCCGCTACCCAATATGCCCGCGAGCAAGGTGTCGCACTGAAAGGAGATATCCCTATCGGTATCAGCCGGAATAGTGTGGAAGCCTGGACGGAGCCTTATTATTTCAACCTCAACGGACAAGCAGGTGCACCTCCCGATGATTTCTCGATAAACGGACAGAACTGGGGATTCCCTACCTACAACTGGGATATCATGGAAAAGGACGGTTACCGCTGGTGGATGAGACGTTTCCAAAAAATGGCGGAATACTTCGATGCTTACCGGATCGACCATATTCTCGGCTTCTTCCGTATTTGGGAAATACCGATGCACGCTGTACACGGCTTATTAGGACAATTTACCCCTTCTCTCCCTATGAGCCGGGAAGAAATTGAGAGTTTCGGTTTTACATTCCGTGACGAATATCTGCTTCCTTATATCCATGAGTCTTTCCTCGGGCAAGTGTTCGGGCCGCATACCGAATTCGTGAAACAGAACTTTCTTCAAACAACTGATGTATCCGGTATCTACCACATGAAACCGGGATTTGAGACCCAACGGGAAGTGGAAAATTTCTTTTCCGACAGAAAAGATGAAGACAGTATTTGGATTCGGGAAGGACTTTATTCTTTAATTAGCAACGTACTGTTTGTTCCGGACAAGAAAGAGGAAGGAAAATATCATCCCCGCATCGGAGTACAGCGCGACTTTATTTTCCGTTCATTGAGTGAGGTAGAAAAGAATGCTTTTAACAAGCTCTATGACCAGTATTATTATCACCGGCACAATGCATTCTGGCAGCAACAGGCAATGAAGAAGTTACCACAACTGACACAATCCACCCGTATGTTAGTTTGCGGAGAAGACTTGGGAATGATTCCCGATTGCGTTGCATCGGTAATGAACGACTTACGCATCCTTAGCCTGGAGATTCAGCGAATGCCTAAGAATCCGTTGCACGAGTTCGGACATCTGAGCGAATATCCATACCGATCTGTCTGCACGATCTCTACTCACGATATGTCCACTTTACGTGGTTGGTGGGAAGAAGATTACCAACAGACCCAACGTTATTATAATACGATTTTGGGACATTATGGTATTGCTCCAACTGTTGCAACCCCCGAACTATGCGAGGAGGTGGTACGTAACCATCTCAACAGTAACTCAATTCTCTGTATTCTTTCCCTGCAAGACTGGTTGTCGATTGACGGAAAATGGAGAAATCCCAATGTGCAGGAAGAACGGATCAACGTACCGTCGAACCCGAGAAATTACTGGCGATATCGAATGCATCTCACATTGGAACAACTAATGAAGGCTAAAGAACTTAATAAGAAGATAGGCGAACTTATCAAATATACAGGGAGAGCTCCCCAAAAATAAGACTAAAATAATGGGAGATACCAAGAATAACATGAAGATAAACAACAGTACTATTTTTTTAAAAGATATCCGTTGCTACGCCTACCACGGAGTAGCACCACAAGAGAATCTTATCGGAAATGAGTATGTCATTGACCTGAAACTCAAAGTAGATATCAGCAAAGCCGCACAAACGGATGAAGTGGCAGATACAGTCAACTACGCCGAAGTACATAATGTGATAAAAACCGAAATGGCGATTCCTTCCAAATTGCTGGAACATGCCGGTGGCAGAATCGTACAAAAACTTTTCGAGACATTTCCTGATATTGAGGAAGTGGAGCTTCGCCTTTCTAAGCGGAATCCACCTATGGGAGCAGACATTGATGCCGCAGGCATTGAGTTGTATTGTAGTAGAAAATAAAAGGGTATCCAGCTTGGGATACCCTACAAATTATATTCTTTCTGCAATTAATCTTCCGGAAGTTTCTATTTCTTCTTCTTTCTTCTATTCACAGATTCCACAGCCTCCGTCACGACAGGCTTATTCTCGAAACGTTTCGTATAACCGGAATAGTCGGGATGAATACGTTCGTAATCAGGATCCATAAATAAAGGACTGGAGATTATATGGTCAGCCGTCGAACGGTTACAACAGAAAACTATGTTTTCCACACCTGCCAGACGGGTTAATGCTTTTACATCCGTATCATGCGGTTGCAGTGTCATAGGGTCAGTAAAGAAGAAAAGATAATCAATCTGACCGTCTACAATGCGCGATCCCATTTGCTGGTCACCTCCCAGGGGACCGGATTTTAGAATCGTAAAATCCCATTCCTCATCCGGATGTTTCTCCTTCAGTGCTTTCAATATTAAGGTACCGGTAGTACCTGTACAATAGAATTTATTTCCCATTAATAGTTCTGAATTCCATAATACCCATTCGATGAGATCTTTCTTCATGGCATCATGTGCTACCAGCCCGATACCTTTTCTAACTTTTGATTCCATTTCGTTATCCTTTTAAGTCCGACAATTGAGAGAATCGTTTGCATCCTCTCACATAAAACTGCCACAAGATACTATTTTTTGTCCGTTCAGGTATCAGATCCAACCTTTTTTTTCTCATATTTTCTTCACGGGAAGAAGAAAATGAAGGACGAATCTGCTTATATTCTTTCCTTGCACGCATCACGGCACAAGCATTATCCCAATCGCCTTTCAGCAAAAAAACAAATGCCGCCACATAGTCCAGGCAAGCCCGGATACGCATCACTTTATTTAACTCCTCTGCCGGGAGATTTTTATACAACATGACAAGGTTATTACGGAAATTAAGAAAGGTCTTTCGGGGGTTCTCTTTTTTAAGTGTAGCCCCACCTACATGATAGACCTTACTTTGAGGGACACAAACAATCTCCCGTCCGCGAGAGCGTAACCTCCAGCACAAATCAATTTCTTCCATGTGCGCAAAGAAACGTCCGTCCAGTCCGCCCACTTCCTTATAATCGGCACGACGAATAACCAAAGCCGCGCCTGTTGCCCAAAAAACGGGAATGACCTTATCATACTGGCCTTCATCCTTCTCAACCACTCCCATTATACGTCCACGACAAAAGGGATAACCATATTTATCCAGAAAGCCACCTGCCGCCCCGGCATATTCAAAATGATCTTTTTGCCGCCAGCTCCGTATTTTCGGTTGGCAGGCAGCAACTTCCGGATGAATATCAAGATACGCAATCATCGGTTCCAACCAATGTT
Organism: Bacteroides caccae; assembly: GCF_002222615.2. Lineage (NCBI taxonomy): Bacteria > Pseudomonadati > Bacteroidota > Bacteroidia > Bacteroidales > Bacteroidaceae > Bacteroides > Bacteroides caccae. Next base: position 9,637 of record NZ_CP022412.2, read on the forward strand.
CCGTTACTTCAACATCCGAATTTAAAAGAACAACATAGTCGGCTTCCACCTGCTGTAAAGCCAAGTTGTATCCGTCTGCAAAACCATGGTTCTGATCCAATAGAATCACCCTAACCGAAGGAAAATCCTGTCGGAGCATCTCCACCGAAGCGTCCGTAGAACCATTATCAGCCACACAAACCTCTACCCCCTCTCCTTTCGAATACCGGACTACCGACGGAAGAAAAGTGCGAAGCATATCACACCCGTTCCAATTCAAAATGACTACTGATACTTTCATTGCTTTTGCTTCTCTTTCAGCCTTTCTTTCTCCTGTTCCACGATGTCCGCCCATTCTTCTCTGGAGGCTTTCCAACGCTTATGCGACCACAGCCAATAAGCCGGCTCCCGACGGATTGTCTGTTCCAGATACCGGGCAAACATTTCAGTAATTTCTCCTTCGGCTGTATCCTTAGGAGTTTCCGTCATCAATTTAAATTCCGCTTCACAGTATCCTCTGCGTTTCTTAGTCAGTTCACAGTAAAAGACCGGGAAATTCATCATCTTGGCAATCCGTTCCGCCCCATTCAAGAAAGCTGTTTCCTGACCTAAAAATGTAGTCCAATACCTGTCATTACCACTAGGCCACTGGTCGGTTATCAAACCGACAACCATTTTCTTTCCTTCACGTTTCAACTTTATAATCTCCCGTGCAGTAGAATGCTTAGGAATATTGTATCCCCCGAAACGAGAACGGATACGTTTAAACAGTTCATCCAGATATTTATCTCTTAATGGCTTATAGACCTGTACGGGTACATCTCCCGGCTTCATTATTGCTCCCATTCCGATCAACCACTCATAATTGGCATAATGCGGAATCATCACAATAATCCCGCCATACTTCTCCGTCAGTTCGAGATATTGTTCCGTATTCTTGTAAATCATCCGTTGGCAAAGATCTTCAGCCGACATGTGCAGAAGTTTTAAGTCTTCAAGCATATAATCCGACAGATAACGATAAAATTTACGCTCTATCTGCAACCTTTCAGCGGGAGTCTTTTCCGGGAATGACTTCGTCAAGTTTCCTCTGACAACCTTACGGCGATATTTTCCCACATAATACATCAACAGATAATTGAAATCCGAAAGTATATACAGAACCCGGAAAGGAAGAGCTGAAAACAGCCACATTCCAGTGGATACCAGCCAATAGATAAATCTCGATTTCATACTTATATCAGAATTGTACCTTTAAGTGCTGTCTTATCTTCGTTAAAATCTCCCAAACGGACATTGATTACCTGATTATCCAATGAGTTGTCCGCTTCCACTTCAACACGGATATAGTTCTCCGTAAACCCATGCATCGGAGTCCCCGCTTTTGATTTTTCCATTAAAACCGACATTGTCTGCCCGATATGTCGGGCGTAAAAAGCCTGCGTTTTCTCATCAGAAAGCGCTAACAGCCGCTGACTGCGCTGATGTTTTTCTTCCGGAGAAACAACATAGTCTATTTTCAATGCCTGCGTGCCGGGACGTTCGGAATAGCTAAACACATGCAACTGTGTCACATCCAATCCGGCGATAAACTGATAAGCCTCCTCGAAGTATTCCTCCGTCTCGCCGCGAGTACCCACAATCACATCAACACCGATAAAAGCATCCGGCATCACTTCCTTAATCTTTTTCACCTTCGATGCGAAAAGAGCGGTATCATAACGACGACGCATCAATTTCAACACCTCATCGCTACCGGATTGCAACGGAATATGAAAATGAGGCATAAAACTACGCGAACGGGATACGAACTCAATAATTTCGTCTGTCAGCAGATTTGGCTCAATGGAAGATATACGGTAACGTTCTATGCCCTCAACCTGATCCAATGCTTTTACAAGATCAAAAAAGGTTTCTCCTGTTGTCTTACCGAAATCTCCGATATTGACACCAGTCAATACAATTTCTTTTCCGCCTTCGGCAGCAGCTTGCCCAGCCTGTTCCACCATAGAAGCGATTGTTCCGTTACGGCTACGCCCACGGGCAAAAGGAATCGTACAATACGAACAAAAATAATCACAGCCATCCTGCACTTTCAGGAAAAAGCGGGTACGGTCTCCACGGGAACACGAGGGTGAAAATGAACGGATATCTTTGGTTGCAGTAGTAAAAGCCTCTCCTTCTTCATGTTTTTGCAGGTTGCCGAGATACCGGAGCAAATCACTTTTCTGTTCAGCACCCAACACGACATCCACTCCTTTTATCTGTGCCACATCGCCGGGTTTCAGTTGCGCATAGCATCCGGTCACTACCACAAAAGCACCGGGATGTTGTTTTACCAACCGATGAATGGCCTGCCGGCACTTCTTGTCCGCCATTTCCGTCACCGAACAGGTATTTACCACACAAATATCTGCTTTTTCTCCTTTACGCGCAGTTCTGACCCCTGCTTCACGCAAGATTTTACCGATAGTTGAAGTCTCTGAAAAATTCAATTTGCAGCCTAATGTATAATAAACGGCTGTCTTATTTTGAAACACAGTGGTATCTATCATAAGCTGTTATAAACACATATTTCGTGCAAAGTTACACATTATTATTAGTAAAACACTTTAGGATACGAAAGTTTATTCCTATTTTTGCACAATTCACTAAAAAACGTGCAATGATTAAAGAGAATTTCATTAAACTATACGAAAACAGTTTTCGTGAGAATTGGGATTTGCCCTGTTACACCGATTATGGAGAAAATACCCAATATACGTATGGTCAGGTAGCCGAAGAAATCGCCCGTTTACACCTGTTATTCAAACATTGTAGCCTCCGAAGAGGAGATAAGATCTCCGTTATCGGCAAAAATAATGCCCATTGGTGCATCGCCTATATGGCAACAATTACATACGGAGCAATCATTGTCCCTATCTTACAGGACTTTTCTCCAAACGATGTTCACCATATTGTCAACCATTCCGAATCAACTTTCTTATTCACCAGTGACAATATTTGGGATAACCTGGAGGAAGAAAAACTCACCGGATTGCGTGGTGTATTCTCATTAACCGATTTCCGTTGTCTCTACCAACGGGACGGAGAAACCATACAGAAATTCCTGAAGAATCTTGATAAAGAAATGCATTCTTCTTATCCGCAAGGATTCAGCCGTGAAAATATACAATATACCACTTTATCCAACGATAAAGTAATGCTCCTAAACTACACTTCCGGAACGACCGGTTTCAGTAAAGGAGTCATGCTGACAGGTAACAACCTGGCAGGAAACGTCACTTTCGGTATTCGGACCGAGTTACTGAAAAAGGGAGATAAAGTGCTTTCTTTCCTCCCGCTCGCTCATGCATATGGCTGTGCATTTGATTTTCTGACAGCGACAGCAGTCGGAACCCATGTCACCTTGCTCGGTAAAATCCCTTCTCCCAAAATCATTATGAAGGCCTTCGAGGAGGTGAAACCCAATTTGATTATCACTGTTCCATTAGTCATCGAAAAAATATACAAGAACATCATTCAGCCGCTCATTAATAAGAAAGGTATGAAGTGGGCACTCAACATCCCCTTGCTTGATACGCAAATCTACAATCAGATACGCAAAAAACTGATTGATGCGCTGGGTGGCCGTTTCAAAGAGATTATTATCGGCGGCGCAGCTATGGACAAAGAAGTGGAAGAATTTTTCTACAAAATAAAATTCCCTTTTACTATTGGTTATGGAATGACAGAGTGTGGTCCCCTTATCAGTTATGCTCCATGGAATGAGTTCGTTCTAGGCTCCTCCGGAAAGATTCTGGATATTATGGAGGCACGCATCTACAAGGAAAGCCCGGAGGCAGAAACCGGAGAAATACAAGTCCGGGGCGAAAATGTAATGGTGGGATATTATAAGAATCCCGAAGCTACAAACGAAGTATTCTCCGAAGACGGCTGGCTACGTACCGGCGACCTCGGCACAATGGATGCAAACGGCAACATCTTCATTCGCGGACGATTGAAAACAATGATTTTAAGTTCAAGCGGGCAGAACATCTTCCCCGAAGAACTGGAAACCAAACTCAACAACCTGCCTTTTATCCTTGAAAGCCTTGTTATCGAGTACAACAAGAAATTGGTGGCACTTGTTTATGCTGATTATGAAGCATTGGACTCTCTCGGGTTGAACAATCCGGATAATCTGAAAACAATTATGGATGAAAATCTGAAGAATCTGAATAACAGTGTGGCTGCTTATGAAAAAATCAGCAAAATCCAGCTATATCCTACAGAATTTGAAAAGACTCCGAAACGGAGTATCAAAAGATATCTATATAACAGTATTACAATAGATTAGCATGTTTTAAAACATAAAGTGAAGGTATATTAACCAACCTTCCGAAAAAAAACATAAAAAAAGTTGGCTTTTAGAGAACAACATATTGAAAAAGTACATACCTTTGCAGCGTTTTAATAAAGCAATTGATTGTATTACGTTTTTAAAAAGCAAAGAAAATGAAAAAATTAGTTTTAATGGCAGTAGCTATCGTAGCTGTATCATTCGCATCATGTGGTAACAAAGCAGCAGACGCTGCAAAAGCAACTGCAGATTCTATCCGTATCGCTGACTCAATCGCAGCAGTAGAAGCAGCAGCAGCTGAAGAAGCAGCAGCCGCAGCAGCAGCTGATACATTGGCAACTGATAGCGTAGCAGCTGAAACAGCTGAATAATTCAGAAACTGCTAGAGAGAATTGAAAGTCTGACATGCGAAAGCATGCACAGACTTTTTTTATATCTTAAATCCAAGTAATTACGCTATTTAGTATAGGACTTCTCTACAAAAGGAGCATTTAATAAATAATCAAGGCTCACCTCTACGCTTTCCTCTACCGGCATACTATATTTTTCTATCTCAGCAACAAGATATTGAACTCCCGCTGTCTTTGCATTCTTAAAGATAGCATCAAAACCGACCATTCCACTTTGCCCGATTTCTCTATGATCTTTGATATGGAATATCTTGAACCTACCGGGATACTTATTAAAGTAATCTACCGGACTGTTTTGTCCGCGAACGACCCAATAAACATCCATTTGGAAGAAAACATATTCATGATTCGTATGTTCCAGCATATAGTCATACATCACCTGACCTTCCACTTTCTGAAATTCATGCGCATGATTATGATAGCCAAACCGCAAGCCTTGTTGGTTGCAGCGCTTACCTATTTCATTGTAATAAGCACAATAAGTTTCCAAATCCTTCAATGTTTTAGGAACATCCATCCAGGGAGCTACGATATATTTCATTCCTGCTGCCTTATGGTCGGCGATACACTGATTCCACCATTCAAGTGATTTTGAATAATCACCGGAAGCCAGTTCCTCTTTCGACAATCCACGTGTGCAATGCGAAGACAAAACTTTCATTCCGGCCGATTCGACATCCTTCTTGAATTGTCGGGGAGTTCTATCATAAAATTTTCCATTATTATAATTAGCCGCTTCAACACCGGTATATCCCATTTTTGCCAATTTCGCGAGAATGGCAGTATAAGCCGGATCACATTTTCCGTCCTTATTGTCTACCCTATTCAATATATCTCTAACAGAATAGAGCTGAATAGCCACTTCTTTCTTAGTTTTCTTAGTCTGTGCCGTCACTGCAACCGGAATCATCAGAAGAGCAGCTAACACACATAAGCAAATTCGAGTCTTCATATAATTAGATATCAGGAGTTTACAATGATTCAAATTCCACAAGCAAACAAACATAAATTCATTCACTTGCGGAATTTCGAGTTATCTATGTGATTAGTCCAATACCTTCACGCGGATATTACGGAACCAAACATCATCGCCGTGATCCTGCAATCCGATAAAACCTTCGTGATTATCACCACCACAGTTATTCAGCAGTTCAAATGCCAAAGGCCATTTTTCTTCACTAAATTTACTTGCCTGCAACATATCAGTCCATTGTTTTGTCCACAGATGATACTCAAGTACATTCTCATCATTTTGTCCATGGACAACTGTACCTTTATAAACCATAATCTTAGCCTTGTTCCATTCACCGAACGGCTTGGAGTTTTGAGGAACTGCCGGAATCATGTCATACAAAGAAGCCGACTGACGATTGTTATCCTTACCCAATTTTGCATCCGGATGATTGGCATTATCCAAAATCTGATATTCAGGTGCAGAAATATAGATAGGTTCAAGCACATCATTCCCGTCTTTATCCTTAGAAGTAATTTCCTGAGCTAAATACAAGATACCGGAATTACTACCTTTAGCAACCTTCCACTCCAACTCCAATTCAAAGTTTTTAAACTTATGAGCAAAAATCAGGTCGCCGCCATCAGCGTCTTGCGCTTCACCGCCACCGGTTCCGTTAAATTTGATACAACCGTCTTCAATAGTCCATTTAGCAGGAACTTTGTCTTTTCCATAACCACGCCATCCGTCAAACGTCTTACCATCAAAGATCGTGATGTAACCGTTTTCATCAACAGGCAATTTCAGACTATCCGTTTCGGGTGCTTTCAATGATTTTGAATATGCCAATGCTACTTCATTGGGTTGATCGGCCTGAGCACTTCCTGATTTCTGACCACCGCAAGCAACCAAGGCTCCTGCTGCAAGACAAGCTAAAGGGTAAAATACTTTCTTCATACTAATAGTTATTTAATTTTTAATCTTTTAATTTCTTTCATCTATTCTTACCGAGGCATATCGGGCAATCTCCACCCTTCACGATAATTATGTTTCACCAACTCGGCAGCAAACTGTTTTGCATTAACCGGATCTGTCCAAGTCTTGTCAAATGTCGGGTGACCGTCGTGAATCTTGAATCCGTCTTTTACACAAGTTCTAAGAGTTTCCGTATCACTGATATTCGTAAAGCACATATTGACACCGTCCCATTCCAACGTTTTGTTCAAACCCTGCAAGCGGATAGCCAATACTCCCATCACTACCATTTCATTCATCGGACCTGCCTCCGAGAAGTCAGACTTAGTCATGACGCGGCTTGACTTATCTTCTTTACAGGCACGTACCCAATCCATTTCGTGACCACCATTCATCGCATTCGGTACACGGCGGCAAACTTTCGGAGCATTCGGCACGCGGCCCGACAACAAGAATGGCTGCTGACCGTAACATCCACAGATCAATGTATCTTTTGTTCCGTGAAAAATAGTCAGCCCACCACCAGGCCCCATTAGCTGTTTTCCTTCCGGAAATCCTTTCGGACGTTCAGGCATCATACCACCGTCATACCAATGAACTTCAACTTCCGGCAACGCAACTTTCGGCATATTATCACGGGCAGGGAAAATCATTTTCACATGCTGTGCCTGCGGAGCACAAGCACTCAACAACAAAGTAGAAGAACCTTCCACCTTTGTAGGGTAGCCCAATTTCAGAGCTCTGAACGGTTGATGCAGGATATGACAAGCCATGTCACCCAACGCACCTGTTCCATAGTCCCACCAGCCGCGCCAGTTCCAAGGGTGATAAATTTCATTATACGGATTCAACTTAGCCGGACCGGTAAATAAGTCCCAGTTCAAGGTACCAGGAATACGGTCCGCCTTTTCTGGAGCATTTAGTCCTTGCGGCCAGATAGGACGGTCAGTAGCACATTCCACCTTAGTCACTTCACCTATCTCACCATTCCATATCCATTCACAAACTAAATCTGTCCCTTCATCGGATGCTCCCTGATTACCCATTTGAGTGGCTACACCAGTCGAAGCAGCTAATTTAGTCAACAAACGAGATTCATAAACAGAGTGAGTCAAGGGTTTCTGGCAGAATACATGTTTACCCATTGTCATTGCATCGGCAGTGATGATAGCATGCGTATGATCGGCAGTAGCAATGATTACCCCATCAATGGATTTACCCATTTCCTCATACATCTTACGGTAATCCCAGTATTTCTTTGCTTTCGGAAATTCATCGAATACCCTTTTTGCATATTTCCAGTCCACATCACAAAGAGCCACAATGTTTTCCGTACCCTTTACTTTATTGATATTGGCATGCCCCATGCCACCAATACCTACGGCTGCAATATTTAATTTATCACTGGGAGACACGTGTCCGTGGCTCATACCTAGAATAGAGCTTGGAGCAATGGTAATGCCTGCCAAAGCCATAGCGCCCGTTTTAAGAAAATCTCTTCTCGAAATGTCTGACATAATTAGTAATTTTAAGGGTTTGTTATTTGTGGTAGATTACTATGTAGCAATCCGTATCCATTTTTCATATTTTTTCTTCGTTCCCGGATTTGTTCAAGCGTACGCAGATCACCGATAGCCGGTAAATCGTGCATATGTGCGTTTTGGAGGAATTTCCATGCATATTCGGATGCAATAGCAGAGTCGCGCAATAATGGTAAGCGAGGGTCCCGTTGCCCGGCTTCGATAGAATCGGCAAACAAATCACATAATACATCAATATTTTTGCCACCGAAAGGTTTCTCAACGCGAAGTGTCTGGTTCACCCCATGCAAATCGACTACAGCGGTAGTAAAGTCATGTGTCATGCGTACAATGCCCTCTGTTCCGATAATATCGACGTATGAATTATGTGTCTGGTCTTTAGATAATTGTCCATAAACGAACCCCTGCGTAATATCAAAAACTACTCCATTCTGAAAAGTCCCGTGACATTGAATCCACCATGGGTCTTTGTAATTCCACATATTCACTCCTTGGGCGTTCCATGTCCGATATTCACATCCGGCATACGAACGGGCAATATCTACATAATGCATGCCACAATCATGGAAAGCAGGACCTTCATATTCATGCCCTTCACCCGGTGCTAATCCAGGCGTCATGTGGCAAATACGAATAATAGCCAACTCACCGATTTCGCCCTGCCGAATATATTCTTTCATCAGGTTATGATACCAGGAATTTCGCAGATACAAATTCACCGTAGAAAAGACATCTGAACTTTCGGCCATTTCCACGACTTTCCATTCATTTTCCATTGTATCTGCAACAGGCTTTTCTGCAATGATATGTTTTCCATATCGAATGGCCTTTTCTATTTGTTCCATTCGGGAGTCAGCTAATGTAAAAAGCCCGACAACCTGCACACTTTCATCTTCAAAAATTTTCTGATTATCTTCTATTACATAAGATTCCGGAGATAATTCTTTTGCCAATTCACGTGATGCAGGATTCGTATCACAAATATAGGCAATATCCCATCGCCCACTTTTCCGCATCGCATCCCAATAGAATCTTCCCATTCTACCAAAGCCGATTATTCCTACTTTTATTTTCGTGCCTAGCGAGAATTGTGTATTCATAAAACATAGCAAATTTAAGTGCAAACAATATAAATCGGTCAATTTTCATTATCAAGCTAATTAACCGGAAACTGATATTGCAAAACTAGCCAAATAAACAATACTTCATTTAGCTTACACGAATTTATGTAGACTTAAAAAATATACTATCACTTAATAATCAACACATTAAGCATTCAAAGGAGGGCTAAAAATGTAGAAAGATTGGAATTTTTTTTGTGTGATTCGAGGTTTATCTTTCATCTATGAGACAAATTTTCATAATTTCATTTTCAAATTCATCCCGATCAACAGCAGATTTATTCCTCATTTTTGTACGATAGTTGTAAACAGTACTAGTAGAGCAACGAAGGAAATTTGCTATCTTCCCACTATCCGAAATTCCCAAACGTAACAAGGCATAGATACGAAGTTCCCTATTCAATAATGTATCAGTTTTTAAGACAATCCGTTCTTCTTCTTTCAACAAAGCATTGAAATCGGAAACAAAAGTGGGATACAAATTAAGAAACACCCTATCAAAACGGGCATATAATGCGTTAAGTTCCTCATCAATAAGTGCCGACGATTTTAACTTCTTAATTAGTTCATCATAATATTTATTGATAGCATATTTATACAGAACATTCTGATATTTCTCCATTTTACTGATATAACTGAAACATACATCAAAAAACTCGGCTATATAATGTTCCTTTATATTATTAGTTTCCGACAACTGATTATTCTGTTCGTTCAACTGATTATTCATAGTATTCAGTTTCTCGTTCAATCGCAAAAGTTTTTCATTACTCTGCACCAACGCCCGCTTTATCTTCAGAATCTTTCTCATCTGAATATAAATACATATCACCAACAAGACCAAAAGAAAAAGAATGATACTGGTTGAAATAAGAAAAGTAATCAAATTTGATTTTGACCGGGCCTCCTCTGTCTGGTAAGCAGTATTAATAATAGAATAGAACTTATAAATTTCCATTGCACGGAAATGAATACCGGAAGAAACAACATCATCAATAGCAGACTGTGTAAACTTAAAAGCGTCAGACAAATTCTTTTCTTCGTACTGTATCAATGCCAATGCTTGCAAGGAAGCGGTTTCCCGTGTTGCGTTCCGGATATCCGCAATAGCAGACATCATCAGGTACTTTTTTCTCTCATCCATTTTTTTCTGATGCCAGCAGAAGGATGCATACGCATGAGTAATCATGGCATAATGAGGCGTCCCCACTTCCTCCGTATCTAATAATTCCTGAAGGACTGTTTTCGCTTTTATGGAATCGCGCCCTCCATAATAATATGCTCGGGATAATTTATAATCAAAAGAAGTTTGATCCAGAAGAGATAGTAATGAATCCTGATATACTGCCCGCTGCTTCCCATAGCGACTATTGGCAGTGATAGAGTAATACTCCCAGAAACGGGAATAAGTTTCATAATAAACAGATAATAAATCTTTGGAAAGTTCTGAGGTTTTTATTTTTTCCAAAATCAACTCCGCATCCCTATACCGACCGCACATAGAATATAAAAGACTAAGCTGTAAAGATGACTGGTTCTTTAAATCCCTGTTATTCAATTTACGGGCAATCTCTAAATTCTGATCGACATAATGAATGGCCGAATCAACGACAAACTTCTTATATTCGTTACATAACTGAAAATTTATCTTATATTTTTGTTCAAGAGTCAGGCCTGATCCCTTCAGCAGACATTTAATCCGATTGATCCGTTGCTCTTTTTGTTGAATGAAGAGTGGTTTTTCATCTATCATCCTGCGCAATGAATCCGCTAGAGACTTCAATTCATCATTCGCATAAAGAGCACTGCCAATTCCTAAAGTAATCAGCAGAAGCAAAAATTTCTTCTTCAGAAAACGACATTTGAATCTCATAATATTAGCAGGAATAATAAAAAAAGCGATTTATTCATCAGAACAAATCGCTTTTCGTATATGAAGTAAATTTGCTCTTATTCTGCAACTACTTCGAAAGGAATTTCAACAGAAACTTCTTTGTGAAGTTTCACTACTGCTTTGTAGTTACCTACTTCTTTCACAGCGTCTTTTACAACGATGATCTTTCTGTCAACTTCGTGACCCAGCTTAGCCAAAGCTTCAGCAATCTGGATATTGCCAACAGAACCGAAGATAGTACCGGTTGAACTTACTTTAGTTGCAATAGTCAAAGAAACACCTTCCAACTTAGCAGCTGTTGCCTCAGCATCTTTCTTGATTTTCTCAAGTTTGTGAGCACGCTGTTTCAGTTCTTCAGCCAACATTTTCTTTGCAGAAGGAGAAGCGATCACCGCTTTTCCGGTTGGGATCAGATAATTACGACCGTATCCGGATTTCACGTTTACGATATCGTTCTTATAACCCAAGTTTACAATGTCTTCTTTTAATATAATTTCCATACTTTTCCTCCTTCTTATTTCATCATGTCAGTTACATAAGGCAACAATGCCAAGTGACGAGCTCTCTTCACAGCCTGCGCGATACGGCGTTGAAACTTCAAAGAAGTACCCGTGATACGACGCGGAAGGATTTTACCTTGTTCATTCAAGAATTTCTTCAAGAATTCAGGATCTTTGTAGTCGATGTACTTAATACCGCTCTTTTTGAAACGGCAGTATTTTTTCTTCTTAACGTCTACTGACGGCGGAGTTAAATATCTGATTTCTGATTGAACTTGTTGTGCCATGATTAATCCTCCTTTTTGTTTGATTTAACACTTCTTCTTTTAGCAGCATATTCTGCAGCATACTTATCCATCTTAAAAGTCAAGAAACGGATAACGCGTTCATCACGACGGAAATTAACTTCCAACTTGTCAATTACAGTAGGATCTGCATTGAACTCAATCAGTTGATAAAAACCTGTAGACTTTTTCTGAATTGGATAAGCCAATTTCTTCAGTCCCCAGTTTTCTTCATTGATAATCTCAGCACCTTCAGCTTGAAGAATACCTTTGAATTTTTCTACCGCTTCCTTCATCTGAACATCAGATAAAACGGGAGTTAAAATGAAAACGGTTTCGTATTGATTCATACTTCGTTTAATTAAATAAATAAATTATTTGATTTTAAATGCGGGTGCAAAGTTAGACAATTTATTTTGAACTACAAACATTTAATCTTTTTTTGTATCCGAATGTAGGAATTATCCGAGAAGTGGCTTACCTTTGCAAAGTTGTTTAAACAATAATTTCATGATAGAGCAATTTAACTTTGATATCCGGCTTATATTCGCCATACTGAATGGCAAAGTTTCCGCAGCAATCAATCGGAAACTATACCGTAACTTCCGTCAGAATGGATTGGAGATCAGTCCGGAACAGTGGACAGTGCTTATTTTTCTATGGGAAAAAGACGGTGTTACCCAACAAGAGTTGTGTAATGCAACTTTTAAAGACAAACCCAGTATGACCCGCTTGATAGATAATATGGAACGCCAACACCTTGTCGTGCGCATTTCCGATAAAAAAGACCGTCGTACCAACCTGATCCACCTGACCAAAGACGGGAAGGAGTTGGAAGAAAAGGCGCGTATCATAGCAGGGCAAACACTGAAAGAGGCACTCCATGGTATCACCCTCGAAGAACTGAGTATCGGGCAGGAAGTGTTGAAAAAGGTATTCTTCAACACGAAAGATTAAACTGTAAAACAACCACACAATTCATAAAATCCACTAAATCCTGTCTTTATAATGGATTTTTTATCCAAATAATTTCGCCCGTTAAAGAATTATGCTTTAATTTGTGACTGGAATATAATAATCTATTAAAATACACACACATGAAAGGCTTATTAAAGAACTTAGGATTGATATTAATCTTGATCGGAGTAGTTATCCTACTGGCTTGTTCATTTACAGGCAATGTAAACAACAACGCCATTCTGGGTACCTCAGTAGTACTGGTAGTACTGGGACTCATTTCTTATATCGTTATTAATAAGAAGATCGCTGATTAATTTCGTAGAAATCAATAAAAAATCCCGAAAACGAATGTTTCCGGGATTTTTTATTTCCAGCTATCGGATGTCTTTTCATTAAGATTCAACCTCCGGTGTAATTAACTTGTAACCCTTTCCGTGAATATTGATAATCTCAATAGAATCATCTTCTTTCAAGTGCTTACGCAATTTCGTAATATACACGTCCATACTACGTGCATTGAAATAGTTATCGTCAATCCAAATTGTTTTCAAAGCAAAGTCACGTTGCAGAATCTCATTTGCATGTGCGCAAAGCAAGCCTAGCAATTCAGATTCTTTCGTAGTCAACTTAGTTTGTTTGCCTTCCGTAGCCAGAATTTGCTTCTGAGTGTCAAAAGTAAACTTACCAATCTTATAGATATTGCTTTCTTTGTTCTTCTTTCCACGAACACGTCTCAAGATTGCTTCAATTCTAAATGTCAATTCTTCCATACTGAACGGTTTGGTGATATAATCATCCGCACCAATCTTAAATCCTTCCAGGATATCTTCTTTCAGCGTTTTAGCTGTCAGGAAGATAATAGGAATTTCAGCATTCGCTGCACGGACATCTTGTGCCAGAGTGAAGCCATCTTTTTTAGGCATCATAACGTCAAATACACACAAGTCATATTTATTCTTCAAGAAAGCCTTATAACCGGCTTCTCCATCAGGATATAACTCAGCAGAATAACCTTTTGCCTGTAAATATTCTCTTAAAAGCATGCCAAGATTTTCGTCATCCTCGCATAATAAAATACGCAGTTTCTCGTCCATATCAATTATTTTTTAATAAAGGTAATGCAATAATAAATTTAGTTCCCACGTTCAGGTCACTTTCCGCCCGGATCGTCCCCTTATGTTCTACGATAATTTTCTTCACATAAGCCAATCCTAAACCAAAGCCCTTCACATCGTGCAGATTACCTGTATGTACACGATAGAACTTTTCAAATATCTTTTTCAGGTTCTCCTTCTTGATACCAATACCGTTGTCCTGTATCGAGATCATCAGTTTACCCGACTCATTCCACGTTCTTACTTTCAGTTCCAAATCCTCTTCCGGCTTCTTATATTTCACCGCATTATCCATCAGATTAAAGATTACATTTGTAATATGCATCTCATCCGCAAATATAACAGGATCAGTAGCCTCAAGGTTCGATGTTATCTTACCATTATACCGTTCCACCTTCAATGCAAAAGTGTTGACAACTCCCGTAATCAATTCGTTCGCATCAATCTCTTTCATCTTCAAAGTCGCCTTCTGACGGTCGAACATCGACATCTGAAGCACTTTTTCCACTTGGAAACGCAACCTCTTGGTTTCATCATTAATGACTCCCGATATATGCTGGAACATCTGTGGAGATTTACCTACCGCCGGATCTTTCAACATTTGTGCCGCCAAGGAAATGGTCGATATCGGTGTCTTAAATTCATGTGTCATATTATTGATAAAGTCATTCTTCATCTCCGTCAGCTTCTTCTGCCGGAATACGATATAAATCGTAAAGATAAATGTCACCAACAATACCAGCGTAAATATCAACGACGGAATCATGAAGCTCACCGAATCAAAGAGATAATCCCTTCTCCCCGGAAAATGAACTTTCAAAACACTCGTCTTTGCAGGTGGATCATTCTTAAACAATGCCTGCTGATAAGCCTCATCACTTCCTTTCTCTTCATAGTCCGCACAACGATAAACACTTCGTCCTTCTTTATCAAGCACTTCATAATGGAAAGGCAGATCTATACCATTATTATATAAATTCGCTTGCAAATAACCGTTCAAATCCCCGAACCGAACCCGTTCTCCAATTGATTTGTCACTTGCACGCCTAATCATATCCAAGACCACCTCATCCAGCAAAGCCCGCTGATACATATAGCGATTCTTAATAGCCTCCAACATCGAATTAGAAGTCTGGGGAATCGTATTTCGCCCACGTACCATTACTTTAGGAAGTTCGGACGGTTTGATAGTCATTACTCTCATTTCAAAATCAGAAATAATTTTTCCATCCCGTGACTTCACTTTGAATCGTTGTGTTGACTGAACCACATCATCCTGTCTTAATGAAGAATTATTCTCAGTCAGAGCTTTTCTTTCTGCTTCTGTAATATCTTCAACCAACCAACGCTGGGTTTCAGCATATTCTACATCCTTGGAAACCTGGCTCAAACTATTGCGTACAGCCGAGTCAAACTGTTCCTTCCGGGTTTTCATCATTTCCTCTATATAACTTACCTGCAAATACAGCAGGCTAAGGAAGGAAAGCCCCATTACAATACCTAATATCCAAATTGTTGACTTCTTCATAGCAACAAAATTAACACTCCCTAATTAACACTCCTAACACATTAACTTGATTTAACCGGAACTTTCCGGAAATTAACCGTAAGAGGCTATTTAGGTTGTATTCTGATTACTACAACAATAAAACCCCTTCTTTGGTTTGCAAATTTAATAAAAAATTAAATCTTTTCCTTGCGTTTTTCTATCTTTATTAATCATAGTTAAACAAAAACCGTCGTCTTTTACTTAAAAAAGACGACGGTTTTAACAGTATCAAGAGAATTACTAGTTATTCTTCTGTCTGTTTAGCTTCAAAATCCTTAATCAACTTATCCTGAACATCTGTCGGAACAAGCTCATAACTAGAGAACTTCATAATGAACGAAGCACGGCCGCCGGTCAGCGAACTAAGAGCAGTAGAGTAAGATGACATTTCCTTCAAAGGTACTTTAGCCACTAGCTTTTCAAAACCTTTTTCACTACTCATACCCATAATCATGGCACGACGTCCCTGGAGATCCCCCATTACATCACCCATTTTATCAGACGGCACAAATACTTCTACATCATAAATCGGTTCCAAAATCTTCGGGCCTGCATTTTTGAAGGCTTCGCTGAAAGCATTACGCCCTGCAAGCATGAAGGAAATTTCATTTGAATCTACCGGGTGCATCTTTCCATCGTACACAATAACACGAACGTCACGAGCATACGAACCTGTCAACGGGCCTTGCTCCATACGTGCCATAATACCTTTCAGGATAGCAGGTAAGAAACGGGCATCGATAGAACCACCTACGATACTATTAATAAACACCAGTTTACCACCCCATTCCAACGGCACTTCTTCGGTACCTTTCACATTTATCTTAAATTCCTGTCCGTTAAACTTATATGTATCGGGCACAGGCATACCTTCTTTGTAAGGTTCTACAATGAGATGCACTTCACCGAACTGACCGGCACCACCAGACTGTTTTTTGTGGCGATAATCTGCACGGGCAGCTTTTGTGATCGTTTCACGATACGGAATCTTCGGTTCTTCATATTTCACCTGAAGTTTCTCGTTATTTTCCAGACGCCATTTCAAAGTACGTAGATGGAATTCACCCTGTCCGTGCACCAGCGTTTGCTTCAGTTCTTTTGATTGTTCAATTACCCATGTCGGATCTTCCTCGCGCATGCGGTTCAAGATAGTCATCATCTTTTCCACATCAGCCTCGTTCACAGGTTTGATCGCACGGGAATATTTTGAATTCGGATATTTGATAAAATTAAACTTATAATCGCAGTCCTTCCCGTTCAGGGTATTACCCGTTTTCACGTCTTTCAGTTTCACGGCAGCACCAATATCACCGGCTTGCAGTTCTTCCACTTTCACACGGTTGCCACCGGCTACGACATAAATCTGTGCAATGCGTTCTTTCGAACCGCGGTCCGCATTCAACAAGTCGTCTCCTTCGCGCACTTTACCACTCATTACTTTAAAGTAGGAAACTTCACCGATATGCGGTTCTACACTTGTCTTGAAGAAATAGAGAGATTCCGGACCGTTAACATCCGGAGCCACTTCTTTACCTTCCGTATTCTGTACTTTCGGCATTTCGGAAACAAAAGGAACAACATTTCCCAAAAATTCCATTAAACGACGAACACCCATGTCCTTACCTCCACAGACACAGAATACCGGGAACATACCTCTTGCAACCAATCCTTTACGAATGCCTTCACGCATTTCGTCTTCCGAAAGAGAGTCTTGTTCGAAGAACTTTTCCATTAGCCCTTCATCATTTTCGGCAGCGGCCTCCACCAATGCTTTATGCATTTCCGTAGCCTTTTCCAGTTCTTCGGCAGGAATATCTTCAATCACAGGAGCCCCACCCTCGGGTTTCCACGAATATTTCTTCATCAACAGTACATCAATCAAAGCATTGAAACCAGGACCGGTAGAAATAGGATATTGGATAGGAACAACTTTAGAGCCATAAGCTTCTTTTAATTGTTCCAGGATATTATCATAGTCGCATTTTTCGTTATCAAGCTGGTTGACTAGAAAAATAACAGGTTTATTCAGTTTTTCTGTATATCGGAAATGATTTTGCGTACCGACTTCGACGCCGTATTGGCCATTAAGAAGAATAATTGCTGTGTCGGTCACATTTAATGCAGTTACAGTACTGCCTACAAAGTCGTCCGAGCCCGGACAATCTATAATATTGAGTTTTTTATTGTTCCATTCTACGTGGAGAACGGTGGAGAAAACGGAGTAACCATACTCTTGTTCAACAGGGAAATAATCACTAACAGTGTTTTTTGCGGCAATAGATCCGCGACGTTTTATAACACCACTCTCGAAAAGCATCGCTTCCACGAGAGTGGTTTTCCCAGAGCCAGAACTTCCCAACAAGGCAATGTTCTTGATTTCATTAGTCTGATATACTTTCATAATACACAAGATTTAAATAATTACTTAGTATGACTCACATACCATTCATTTAGTGTTGCGCAAATTAGGGATTTATTGGGGGAAAAACAACATTTAGGGCAGTGTTACTAAACAATGTTATGTAGCATATACTTAACATGAACAATTCCGCTTAGTATAAATTTGCTTCCTCAACAGAAACAATTTAATAGTTCATTACCTATTCGGAAATATTCATATACAGCGGTGTTTTGTGTTAAGAGAAAACAATTCTTTGATATATTATCCGATAATAGTCTTACTTTTGCACCTACAAAACTCAAACAGCATAGCTATGGCAGGTATCTATCTTCATATTCCTTTCTGCAAGACCCGTTGCATCTATTGTGATTTTTACTCGACTACCCGTAGTGAACTAATAACACGCTATATACACGCCCTATGCAATGAACTGGAAATGAGGAAAGAATATTTGAAAGAGGAAAAGATAGAAACTGTTTATTTCGGCGGCGGCACTCCTTCCCAATTAGGAGAAGAAGATTTCCAACAAATATTTAAAGCCATACAAAAGCATTACGGACTGGAAGATTGCCGGGAGATTACCCTGGAAGCCAATCCGGACGATTTATCAAAAGAATACCTGCAAATGCTATCGGCTCTTCCCTTCAACCGCATCAGTATGGGAATACAAACTTTCGATGACGCAACTCTCAAATTATTGAAACGCCGCCATAATGCCCGGACTGCCACCGAGGCCGTCCGCAGATGCCGGGAAGCCGGTTATCAAAATATCAGTATCGACCTCATATACGGACTGCCGGGAGAAACCAAGGAACGGTGGGAGAAGGATCTTCGACAAGCTATCAGCCTGAATGTAGAACACATTTCAGCTTATCATCTGATTTATGAAGAAGATACACCTATATATAATATGTTGAAGCAACATCAAATATGTGAAGTAGACGAAGATTCCAGTCTGGAGTTTTTCACGCTACTGATAGAATATCTTCAAAAGGCAGGATACGAACACTACGAAATATCCAACTTCTGTCGTCCCGGCTACTATTCCCGTCACAACACTTCATATTGGAAAGGAATTCCTTATTTAGGATGCGGACCTTCTGCACATTCTTTCAATGGAACAACACGCGAATGGAACATTTCTTCTATCGACCGCTATATAAAAGGTATTGAAGAAGGGCAACGGGTCTTCGAAACCGAGTATCTCGGCCCGACCACCCGTTACAACGAATTTATTATCACCACCATGCGTACCGTATGGGGTACCCCCATAGAAAAGCTAAAACAACTGTTCGGGATTGAGATGTGGGAGTATTGCCGGAAAATGGCAACTCCCTACCTGAAAAACGGCAAATTGGAAGAATACGAGGGCGCTTTACGCCTGACCCGTGAAGGGATTTTCATTTCCGATAGTATTATGAGCGATTTACTCTGGGTAGACTAAAAAACTAAACTATAAGCCGATGACCGAATCTGAAGTTAGAAAGTTATTACGGCAAATGAAGGAGCAGGATTCGCAAACTGCTTTCCGCGACTTCTACAACATGACTTATGACCGTCTTTTCCGTATTGCCTACTATTACGTAAAGCAAGAGGAATGGTCACAAGAAATCGTACTTGATGTTTTTCTCCGACTCTGGAAACAACGGGACACACTGCTCGATGTAAGAAACATCGAGGATTATTGTTTCATTCTAGTCAAAAACGCTTCACTCAACTATCTGGAGAAGGAATCAAAGTACACCACTGTCCATTCTTCTTGCTTGCCGGAACCGCAGGAACAAAGTTGTTCACCCGAGGAGACATTAATTACCGAAGAATTATTCGCTCTTTACGTCAAGGCGCTTGACCGCTTGCCGGAACGTTGCCGTGAAGTCTTCATCCGTATCCGAGAGGAACATCAAAGTTATGCCCAAGTAGCCGAGGAGCTCGGTATTAGCACCAAAACCGTAGATGCCCAACTTCAGAAAGCTGTCAGCCGGTTGAAGGAAATGATTGCAAGCAGTCAGATAGAAAGTTATTAAGAAGAAAATGGAATACGTTTATATTTAACCTTTATTTACTAAATACGAATAGGGAAATTCTGGTTACCTCCGGTCTTTATCAACAAATAAACCGAATAGAATATGAAGTATACCGATACAGAATTGGAAACGATACTAAGCAAGCTCATCGCTTCCACACGCTCGCCACGTGGGCGCTTTTCAGCAGTAGCCAGCTATCCGCAGTTGGAAAAGCGACTAAAACCACATATCCGGTGTTTATTCCCGACGCGTATGCGTATATTGGCAGCAGCGGCAGCTGTTATTCTGCTCTGTCTTTCGGTAGGAACAGTATATTTATATATGCAACCGACTTCACTCCAAACAGTATCCACAATGGCCGAAACACGTAATGTCATCCTGCCCGACGGCAGTTCTGTACTGTTGAACCGTCATTCGTCGCTATCCTATCCGAAGCGGTTCAAGTCGGACAACCGGGAAGTACAACTCACCGGAGAAGCCTATTTTGAGGTTAGCAAAGACCAGAAGCACCCGTTTATCGTACAGACCGAGCACATCAACGTACAAGTGTTGGGAACTCACTTCAATGTGGACGCCTATCGTAACAACCCGGAGGTAAAGACTACTTTATTGACAGGTTCGGTAGCAGTCAGCAATAAAAGTAATTCTGTCCGCATGATTTTGAAACCGAATGAAATTGCTATATATAATAAGGTGGGAAATAAACTGACCCGTCAGGTGACGAAAAATGCAAAAGATGAAATTTCCTGGCGAGACGGGGAGTTTATATTCGACAATCTTCCCTTAGGAGAGATCGCCCGCGAACTGTCCAATTCATTCGATACGCCGA
Source organism: Bacteroides caccae (assembly GCF_002222615.2). Taxonomy (NCBI): domain Bacteria; kingdom Pseudomonadati; phylum Bacteroidota; class Bacteroidia; order Bacteroidales; family Bacteroidaceae; genus Bacteroides; species Bacteroides caccae. Next base: position 30,513 of record NZ_CP022412.2, read on the forward strand.
TTCATATTGCCGACACGTCACTACAAAGCTATCGGATTTCGGCACGATTCCGCAATGGAGAAGACTTGGAAACAATTTTATCTGTACTACATCATGCAGGTTATTTCAACTATTCACAAAATAATAAACAGATTGTCATTACCACTAAACCAGACTTAAAATGAAGATAATTTCCCAAGATTACCTGCCTGTCAGAACATTCATCCTGATAGGCATGGTACTCCTTACCACTACACAGACGTACGCCCAAAATATAAATACACGTCTTTCGTTTACACTGAAAAATGCCACTCTCAAAGAATTCGTCAAATTGATTGAAAATTCAACCGGGTATTCTTTTATCTATGGTGAAGAAGTGGGTATCAGGCACAAAATTACACTGAAAGCAAAAGAGATGCCCTTGCATGAGGTGTTGGACACTGTGTTTAAAGACGAACTTATAAGCTATCAATTCTCCGGACGCTACATCCTACTGAAAGAGAAAAAAGGACAAAAGCCCGTAAGCCGCAAGTTTACTATCAGCGGATATGTCACTGACGGGACGTCTTCCGAGACGTTGATTGGCAGTAACATCATTGAGAGTCATCAATATCAGGGAACCACCACCAATCCTTACGGCTTTTACAGTATCACACTGCCTGAAGGAGAAACCGAACTGCGTTTCTCCTATCTGGGCTATGCTACGGAAACACGCAAATTCACTCTTTCCAAAGATACTCTGCTGAATATCCGTATGCAGGGAAATACGCAACTGGAAGAAGTTATCATTATTTCCGACAAAGCTGAAGCCGGAGCAATAGCCACGCAAATGGGTGCCGTAGAGATTCCAATGGCACAAATAAAAAACACCCCAAGCATATTGGGAGAGGCAGACGTGATGAAAACCATTCAACTTATGCCCGGAGTACAAGCCGGAGTGGACGGTTCCGCCGGATTGTATATACGCGGAGGAAGTCCCGACCAGAACCTTATCCTGCTGGACGGAACACCTGTATATAATGTAGACCATTTGTTCGGCTTTTTCTCCGTCTTTACCCCCGAAGCGGTGAAAAAGGTCACTTTGTTTAAAAGTTCCTTTCCCGCTCGCTTCGGCGGACGACTTTCCTCCGTTATCGATGTACGTACCAACGATGGAGATATGCAGAAATACCACGGTACGTTCAGTATCGGACTGCTAACCAGCAAGATTAACCTGGAAGGGCCTATCATCAAAGGAAAAACATCATTCAATATTTCAGCACGTCGCTCCTATCTGGACTTACTGGCAAAGCCTTTCATGCCGGATGATGAAAAATACAGTTATTACTTTTATGACATGAATGCAAAAATTAATCATAAGTTTTCTGACCGGAGTCGGATGTTCCTAAGTGCTTACCACGGGAAAGACCATTTTGCAGCCGATTATGACGGTAATACCGACTTTAAGGACGGAAGTAATATGGGGTGGGGAAACACGATTGTTTCCGCCCGATGGAACTATATTTTCAATAACCGGTTATTCAGCAATACAACAGTTTCCTATAACAACTATTTATTCGACGTTAACGCATACACCAATAACCAGTATTCTACCGGTGCGGGAGCAATCATTCTCAACCGTTATTCCTCCAATTATCATTCCGGTATTACCGACTGGAGTTACCAGATTGACTTCGATTATAATCCAACGCCTGCCCATCATATAAAATTCGGCACCGGCTATCTTTTCCACCGTTTTCAACCGGACGTAACGACTTCTGTCATCTCAGACAAAACCGATAACAGAATAGACAGGGATACCACTTATCATAATGCAAACAACAGCAGGATTCATGCACACGAAGTTACAGCCTATGCGGAAGATAACTTCAAGATTGGTTCCCGCCTCCGGCTGAATCTAGGCCTGCACCTTTCCCTGTTTCACGTACAAGATCAGAATTATCTCTCCTTACAGCCACGCATTTCGGCACGTTATCAACTTAATAAGGATATTACTATCAAAGCATCTTATACAAAAATGAACCAATATGTGCATTTGTTGTCGTCCATGCCTATCGCCATGCCCACGGATTTATGGGTCCCTGTCACAAAAAAAATAAAGCCGATGCGTTCTCACCAATATGCTTTAGGCGGATATTACACAGGTATAAACGGTTGGGAGTTCTCGGTAGAAGGTTACTACAAAGATATGCGCAATGTACTCGAATACAAAGACGGTGTCAGTTTCTTCGGTTCTTCCTCCGGCTGGGAAAATAAGGTAGAAATGGGAAAAGGACGATCGGCAGGAATTGAGTTTATGGCACAAAAGACAGCAGGAAAGACAACCGGATGGCTGTCATACACTCTTTCAAAAAGCGACCGTAAGTTTACGAAAGGAGGCATAAACAACGGTGAGTGGTTTCCATATAAATATGACCGCCGACATAGCATTAACCTCACTATTAATCATAAGTTCAGCGACCGTATTGATATTGGAGCCTCTTGGGTATTCTACACGGGAGGCACCAGTACCATTCCGGAAGAGAAGACTACTGTTATCCGCCCTCACAATGGTGCAAACAACGGTTTTCTATGGTATGGAACCTACGATAATACCAATAGTTCACCTACTATCGGAGATGTGTCTTACATAGAACATCGTAACAACTTCCGCCTCCCTGCAAGCCACCGCCTCAACTTGGGAGTGAACTTCAATAAAAAGACCAAACACGGTATGCGAACCTGGAATATCAGTCTATACAATGCATACAACGCCATGAATCCGGCATGGGTATACCGAGGCCACAACAAACAAGGACTAAGCGTTATCAAGAAATACACCTTACTTCCACTGATTCCTTCTTTTACTTATACTTATAAATTTTGAATATGAAAACTATTTTTTACCTATCTATACTGTTCGTTACAGTCACAATGATGTCGTCCTGCGAGAATGAGTTACCCTTCAACATCAACAATAATCCGCCCAAACTAGTGATGAATGCTTTGATTAATGCGGAGAGCACGGATAATCTTCTTTTCCTCAACTTCACAAGTAAAGAAAATAGTACTCATGTACAAAATGTAACCGTAGAGGTACGTATCAACGGCGAACTAAAAGAGAGCCTTCGCCCTCTCCCACCCGAGACGGAAGGTAATCCACAATGCAGATTCGGCATTACTTCCCGATTTACCCCCGGAGACGCAGTGCGCATTGACGCTATTACCGACGACGGACAATATCATGCATGGACGGAAATCAACGTTCCCCAACGCCCTTTCGAAATAGAAAATGTCGATACTGTCACCGTTCCGCTTGCACAAAGCGGATATACCACAGAATATCTGCGCTATCGGATTACGATCAACGACCGTCCCAATGAAACAAACTATTACCGTATCGTGATAGATAAGCAGACTACACTTTGGGGATATAACCACGAAGAAGGAGGAGACGATTACATCTATTGGACAAAACACAGTTATAACTTCATTGGCCGCGAGGATGTCGTTCTTACAGACGGACAACCCACCACCGGTGATGATGAAGATAACGGACTATTCGATACAGCTAAAAATATTTATGGTGTATTCGACGACACCCGGTTCAGAAACACTTCCTACACTATGACAGTTTACAACAATACTAAAATCGAAACAGGTAGCGATTCCGGATATTTTTCAGGAATGGACGTCATTATCCGCTTGATGAGTATCACAGAAACGGAATATTACTACCTGAAAGCACTCAATTTAGTAGACTCCGACGCTTACGATGAAACAATCAACGAACCGATCAAATATCCCAGCAATGTGCACGGAGGTACAGGAATGGTAGGAATCAGCACGGAAGTTACTCAGACGATTCATATTATAAGTAGCTCTCACTCAAAAGGTAACCTTGCTCCACCAGTCCACGTTTATCAGTAAGCTCCAGCAATACGCCCTCACGAATCAGAGTGAGCCGGTTAACAACTTCCAGCACTTTTCCGTAATTATGATCGCTGATCACAATCCCTTTATTTACCGAATGCTTTTTTATCAGCTCTATCAGTTTATCCGCCAAATGAAAAGATAAATAATCAAACGGCTCATCCAACAATACAAATTTAGTGTCGCCAAGCAACAGTAACTTGGCTTCCAGATATCTCCGTTCACCTCCGGAAAGCTGTGAGACACGTCGGTCCATACACGATTGTGCCACTTCATCATCTTTATAAAAATCAGACACGACATCCGTATCCAAATAATAACGTACCAATTGTTTCATTTTTTGATGTTTAGGCAGATAACCTTGCTGCGGCAAGAAAGCAATCGTTCCGGAATGTCGGTAAGGAGCCGGAAGAATTTTGCATCCCTCCAAGCGGATAAACTTCCTGTCGGCTTTCATTGTACCGAATATAATTTGCATAAGTACGGATTTCCCCGTGCCATTTCTGCCGAACAATCCGATGACGTCTCCCGTATTGATTCTCAGGTAGACATCCGACAGTAGTTGCCGGGTACCGAAGTTCTTGATAACACTATCTATTTCAAGCAAATGATGCATAATTTCATAATCCAGAGAATGAACCAATAAACAGCAAATACGGAAATTATCAAATTCCGCTTCGGAATACCGGAATTATAATAAAAATAGTAGGCTTCCTTTTCAAGAATTTCCTTGTAAAGCAAACTTGCAACAATACCCAATCCCCCTAACATATAAGGAAAAGGTTCAAAAAATATACTCCAATCCCACTTTACTATAAGAAGACTGGCCAACACGGAGAAAGGTACATTGATTTTCAACGTACTGAAGAAAAACAAATAATATAGTTTTATCCTCCGCATTTATCTTGTATTGATTTGCTGCCAAATATATTAATAAAATAGGGAATCTTACTACAATCGGTCCTCCTATTTCAGCTTTTACCTTAAATTCTCCAACAACTCCTTCATCCGAAAGAAAGTTCCCGACAGTTTTAATTAGGAGCAAAGCACTTTTTCAACTATCTTTGCAACCAAAAACGAGTACAGACTATGTTTATCATCATTGGAATTATGCTGACGGGGATGCTGTTTGGTTATCTATTACGTAGCAAACGTCTCACGTGGATACATAAAATAATCACTTTCCTTATATGGGTACTGCTATTTCTGCTAGGTATTGATGTAGGTGGCAATGATATTATTGTCAAAGGATTGCATACATTAGGACTCGAAGCACTTATTATTACGCTGGCAGCGGTTATCGGCAGCACATTATTCGCCTGGGGGCTCTGGTACTTATTGTATATAAGGAATAGAGGAAAGGAGACGAAAGCATGAAAGGCAGCCTGATTATCGTCTCATTCTTTATCGTGGGTACCCTGTGCGGATTCTTTCATCTGATTCCTTACGACTTTACTGACAGTAAACTTAGTTATTATGCTCTCTGCGGTTTGATGTTCTGTGTAGGTACCAGCATCGGAAATGATCCGAACACCCTGAAAAGTTTCCGCTCACTGAATCCCCGTCTCATGTTCCTGCCTATCATGACAATACTGGGTACACTGGCAGGGTGTGCCGTAGCAGGCTTCTTCATGAGTCAACGTTCATCATCAGAATGTATGGCAATAGGAGCAGGATTCGGCTATTATTCGCTTTCCAGTATATTCATCACCGAATACAAAGGACCGGAATTGGGGACTATTGCATTGCTCTCCAATATCATGCGTGAAATTACAGCCTTACTCGGAGCGCCTTTACTAGTGAAATATTTCGGAAAACTAGCCCCTATTTCTGTTGGTGGAGCTACAACTATGGATACTACGCTTCCAATCATCACCCGATGTTCCGGAAAAGAATTTGTCATTATTTCTATCTTTCATGGTTTTGTGGTAGACTTCAGCGTTCCTTTCCTGGTCACATTCTTTTGTTCAATTTCATTCTAATAAAAATAGATACGTTTATTCTTTTTATTATAGTCTCTTATGTAATTCTTTTGTATATTTAGCACATCAAACAATAAAAACGAATTTATTATGAATTCCCCAAGTTTATCACGACAATTTTGTTCTGTTGCTTCCTCACGACAAACATCTAGGAATATCCCTATTTAACAGTCACCATTGTAGCTCCAAAGCCATATTCTTGGAAAGAGGCATCCTGATAGCGACAATTACTGTATTTCCGTTTTAGTTCGTCAATGATAGCTTTCCGAAGTACTCCGTCCCCTTTTCCGTGAATAAAAACAATCTTTTGTTCACGCTTGTTCTTATAGGTTTCCATTACCTCCCGAAACTTATCCAATTGATAGTTTAAGATCTCACTATTACCCATACCTTGTGTGTCATCCAGCAATGAATCAATGTGAAGATCTATTTCGATAATTCCATTCTTACTCCCATGACCGGATTTCACGATCGGCTGCGATTTAGGTTTATCAACAGATTTCTTCTGTAATAAAGCAACTTGGATCTCCTCTGCGGAAACATAGACTTGCTTGGCCGGCATATCATCTTTCACAATATCATAAATTAAAGCCGGTTCTTCAAAGAAGTCAGAATCACCGAACGTATGAAGTTTATAGAACTTCACCGTATCAATACGTATTTCTACACTAACGGCAGGTTTGATAGCAGCCGTTTTACCATCCTTGAAAGCTACCAGTTGCACAGCTACCCGTTCCATATCATTCAGTACATCTTTTGTAAACTCCTCCAGCAACAGTTTTGTATTAGGTTCCACCAATCCGTGCGAACGAGTTTTCCATGCCTTTCCTTCTGCGCTCAAGTAAGTATAATACAGATAATAATTGCTATCATTCACCAAATAAGCCTCGAAAGGAGTAGTCATCATTGCTTTCGCATCTTCGGGCACATAAGCCAGAAGAACATTCAGTGTATCTCCACCACGTACTTCCGGTTGACGCTGAATGACAGGCATTTCCGGTTTTACGGGCTTGACAGGTCCTTCCGTTTTCGGAGTCGATGAACCAGGTTTTCGTTTCATGTTATAGTCATCCGTTTCTATCACTACGCACTCACGTATCGGCATCGGAATGTCAAAGCCGTCCGCATCTTCTACCAAAACAAAATCTTTTCCCTGGAATCCGGTTACGATTCCGCCACCTACTTCACTAAGGAAGCGTACTTTATCTCCTATTTTCATTGTTGCATATTCAATTTAAGTCCAAACTAAAAAATGAGTAACAAAGATAGAGATTTCTATTCAATTAAACCGGGATTTGATTCTAAAAACAAGGAACTCGCCCTTATTCGTCTTTTTTATTGTAACTTTGCCCAACGAAATACCCAACATATTATTTAAGATTTCCTATTAACGACGAGAACCGATGAAAGAACTTATTAAAGTAATTGCCTTTGATGCAGATGACACCCTATGGAGTAACGAACCTTTTTTCCAGGATATAGAAAAACAATACACAGACCTGTTAAAGTCCTACGGAACTCCCGAAGATATTTCGGCCGCTTTATTTCAAACAGAAATGAACAACCTGAAATGTCTCGGATATGGCGCCAAAGCTTTTACCATTTCTATGGTCGAGACGGCTTTGCGAGTTAGTGGACGAAAGATTTCAGCCACAGATATCCAACATATTATTGAGTTAGGAAAATCATTATTAAAAATGCCTATCGAACTGTTGCCGGGAGTCAAAGAAACCCTGAAAACACTAAAAAAAACAGGAAAGTACAAACTGGTGGTTGCTACTAAAGGCGACCTGCTCGATCAGGAAAATAAACTGGAACGTTCCGGCTTAGCTCCCTATTTCGATCACATCGAAGTTATGTCCGATAAAACAGAGAAAGAATATCAGCGAATGTTGAACATACTGCAAATTACCCCTTCGGAACTTGTCATGGTTGGCAATTCCCTGAAATCAGATATTCAACCTGTCCTATCTTTAGGAGGATACGGAGTACATATTCCTTTCGAAGTAATGTGGAAGCATGAAGTGGTAGATAGCTTTACACACGTTCACCTTAAACAAGTAAGAAGATTCGATGAATTGCTATCTCTGTTTTAAAAAAATCCGGTTATTCTAAATAAATGGAGAAAAGATTATTGCCAAAACCGCATATACTTATCTTTTTCCTGATTCAGTACAGTTTCATCTACACAATCATTCGACCTGAACCATGAACACTCTATTGATGCGCTTCCTTTTTTAGCAGATTTACTCCAATTTCCTATCACTTGTCCCTCATGAAGAATAACCGGATAAAACAATCCATTATTGGTAAATGCCTTGGGATAATGCTCTTTCGGCAAAACATCCGTCCGGTCTTTATATCCTAACAGATATTCATCGTATGAAGGAAGAAGATGCAAACGACCGGACACTTTACCGCGAGTCCGGCAAGCCTCATGGACATACCATGTTTGTCCATTCCATTGCTCTGCCGTCAATTCTGATTCTATTAAATAGATAGCCTGTTTAGCCTCCGATACAGGCAGTCCGGACCACCATATAAAATCTTGCAACACTGCCGGAGCATGACTACGAAAATAGCCCCTGGCCAAACGTGCCAGTGCTTCATCTTTTGTAATCTCCGGCACAGGCGGCACTCGTTCTTCCAAAAGAGTATAGGTATATTTTCCACCTTTATCTTCTCCGCTACAAACAATGCCTTCCTGCTCGGCACGTACCATAAACCGGGTCATACGATGATTATCAGCATCAACCAAAATCCCCGAACAACAAAAGTGCTCAGCAATTTCTTGTTTGGTCAGGCTTTTGTTTCCGCAAAGAATCTTCTCCAGCAGATTATAACTTTTTGCATAAAGCTCATCAGTTATTTCCAAATCATACCCTTTGGCAAAAGAGTCATTAGCCGACTTGATGCGCCGGGCAGACAACTTCAGCATCCAACGAATATCCTCTGCCGCTACAAGATGCCATGTCGGACGCATTACATGAGTCCGCAAGATTTCACCTTTTCGCAACGCTTCCTCTACGGTCTGAATCGTTGCTGACTTCAAACGCATTCCCACTGCCCACTTTACCATAGAATAATTCTGTGCCTGCATAGCTCCCAACCAAGACACAAGCTCTTTCGGTTGGCAGAAAAGCGGATTCAACAACTGCTGATTCTGTAAACGGATATTCGGTATTTTCATTTAGATAACTTTTATTGCACAAATATAAAACTTCCTCGCTACAAACCAAGACAAACAACAGAATATTGAACTTTCAGAAAGAAGAATCAAAGAAAATGACTATTTTTGTCACCTCAAACCAAAGAAGACAGAAATGATGCTCTATAAACTCATCCCTCCTCCATCGGTAAAAGCAACGATCCAGTTGCCTGCCTCCAAAAGTATCAGCAATCGTGCATTAATTATCAATGCACTGGGTAAAGGCATTTATTCACCGGAAAATTTGTCTGATTGTGACGATACACAGGTGATGATAAAAGCTCTCACCGAAGGGCAAGAGACGATTGACATCATGGCTGCCGGAACTGCTATGCGCTTCCTTACCGCCTATCTGAGTGTGACTCCGGGAGAACGGGTTATTACAGGAACGGCACGTATGCAGCAACGTCCGATACAGATATTGGTCAATGCACTGCGTGAGTTGGGAGCAGAAATAGAGTACGTCCATAAGGAAGGATACCCTCCTCTCCGTATTAAAGGTTCAGTACTGAAAGGGAATGAAATTACCCTGAAAGGCAATGTCAGTTCCCAATACATTTCAGCATTGCTGATGATAGGTCCGACACTCAAAGACGGACTAACCTTGCATTTGAGCGGAGAAATTATTTCCCGTCCTTATATAAACCTGACACTGCAACTGATGCAGGATTTCGGAGCCAGAGCCGTATGGACTTCCCCCAACAGTATTTCCGTAGCCCCACAATCCTACAAAAGCGTTCCTTTCAAAGTAGAGAGCGACTGGAGTGCAGCTTCCTATTGGTATCAGATTGCCACATTATCTCCAGAAGCGGAAATTGAACTAGTAGGACTGTTTCACAATAGTTATCAGGGAGACAGCCGGGGAGCAGAGGTTTTCTCACGCTTGGGAATAACAACGGAGTTTACCCCGCAAGGCGTAAAACTAAAAAAGACAGGTAAAGCACCGGAAAAACTGGAAGAAGATTTCGTTGATATTCCGGACTTGGCGCAAACATTTGTCGTTACGTGTGCTCTGTTGAACATTCCTTTCCGTTTCACAGGACTGCAAAGTCTGAAAATAAAAGAAACTGACCGCATTGCCGCCCTGAGAACCGAACTTAAAAAGTTGGGATACGTTATAGAGGAAGAGAATGACAGTATATTGATGTGGAACGGTGAACGCTGTGAACCGGAAGAAACTCCAGTGATTACAACCTATGAAGATCACCGAATGGCGATGGCGTTTGCACCAGCCGTAATCTGTCACCCCAATATGCTAATTGCCGACCCGCAAGTCGTTACCAAATCATATCCCGGATACTGGGAAGACTTAAAGCAAGCCGGGTTTCAGGTTATAAACAGAGACTAGCTGCCCGGTACAGTGGAGGATTTCAATAAAGCATCAAAAGCCTATTAAATCAATTATATGGAAGGGGTACGCCAAAAAATGTAACTCCCCAATATAAAATAACAGAAATCAACAATTAATAAGAAAATAACCAAGTACTATAAGAACTTTCCGAAATACATTTAAGTCAATCAGAGAACTTTTTTTCATAAGTACATCAATTATAGGTTTATAAATCAGAAATATAGCGTCAAAATCATGAACTATCTTCACGTCTCGCTGATATAAAAAACTCCCACTTCTGGTATAAGGTTTCCATAACATTACTTCGCAAATATAAGTACATTTTTTATAAAATCAAGCAGTAATACTAAAAAAAATAATAAAAGACTGTTTTAACAGAGTAAAGATTAGCATATATGAAAAAGATTTCCCCCTAAAAAGTATATTATAAGAGGCATATAAATTAACAACAAATGCCTTAGTTCTTATAGGACTTGGTATTTCCAGTAGCCTATTCTATCCGAATAATGCGCTTGCAGACTCTTACCTCACAAGTAAGAATGAAGTAACAACGACTGTCCAACAGACCAAAAAGATTACAGGTAATGTGACTAATACGGCAGGTGAGCCGATAATAGGTGCCACTGTATTAGAAAAAGGAAACACAACTAACGGTACTATTACCGACATTGATGGAAATTTTACAATTAACTTGCCGGCCAACGCAACGCTCAGTATTTCTTATATAGGATATATAACACAAGAAATACAAGTGGGGTATCAAACTTCTTTCAAAGTAGTACTGAAAGACGATACAAAAACATTGGATGAAATCATTGTTGTAGGATATGGTTCGCAAAAGAAAGCTAATTTGACTGGTGCAGTTTCTTCCGTGAAAATGGATGAAGCGCTGGGGGACCGTCCGCTTCTGAATGCTGCCGATGCTTTACAGGGAGCTGTTCCTGGACTGTTCGTTTCTAACGGCGGTAATGCACCGGGAACCAGCAAGTCTTTCCAAATCCGCGGAGCTTACTCATTAGGTGTCAAAAACTCGGACGGAACGTATGGAAATACAATCAAACCACTCGTATTGATAGACAATGTGGAAGGGGATATCGACATGATTAATCCGGAAGACATCGAATCTATCAATGTGCTGAAAGATGCTGCATCAGCTGCTATTTACGGTGCACGTGCAGCAGGAGGTGTTATCTTGGTTACTACCAAACGTCCGAAAGGTGCTTCCAGATTTGAATTGAATTACAACAATAACTTTGCATTCGGCAAGGCAGTGAACTTACCAAAACAAGCTCCTTTAATGGACTATCTGCAAGCCTATCTGGACTGTGGATACTCTGACGCATACTGGTCGCTAGGTTCACCTAGCGTCAGCAAATGGATGGAATATCTGACTGCATATCAAAAAGATCCTTCTTCATTCAACACAGTAGGCGACGGCATCTATGTAGACGAATCCGGAGTTCCTTATTATCTGAACGAAAAGGATTTATATAAGAATTTTATGGAGACCAGTTTCCAGATGACACACAACATCTCTGCAAGCGGAGGTACTGATAAACTCCGGTACCGTATCTCGGGAGGTTACAACTCGAACGATGGTGTCCTGATTTCCGACAGAGACAAATTCGAACGTATGAATGTCAATTCATTCATTTCTGCCAACGTGACAAAGTGGTTTACACAGGAGATCACAATGAGCTATGCCCATAGTTTACAAACCTCACCGGGAGGAATGGGAGGAGTATACAACACTCGTCTGGTTTCCTATTATCCGGAAGGTGAACTGCCTGCTTCCGTAAACACACTGGCAGACGAGGATTTGCCTCTCTTCACTCCCCGCAACCAGATATTATACTCAAACCCAGTAAACAACAAGAACGATAATCCGCGTATTTTCCTCAAATCCATTCTTAAACCTCTGAAAGGGCTGGAAGCGGTATTTGAATATACCTTTGATAAAAATATATATGATTACCACTGGTACACCGGACAATACGACTATACAACCATCCAGGGAGGAAGTTCCAAATCCTTCGTAGATGATTATCTGAGAAAGTACAAACAACATACGAACTATAATTCAATTAACGTATATGCTACTTATAACAAAGACTTCGGTAACCACCACTTTAAAGTAATGGCTGGTTTTAACCAGGAATCCAGCTATCAAGAGACATTGGATACGTACTCATACAATCAGGCAGTACTCGATGTTCCGGCAATGTCATCAGGAACAGGTACGATAAAAGCCACTGATTCATATAGTGAGTATGCTATCCGTGGAGGATTCTTCCGCGTCAACTACAATTATCTCGACAAATATCTGCTGGAAGTAAACGGCCGTTATGACGGTTCTTCCAAATTCCCCAAGAGTTCACGTTTCGGATTTTTCCCTTCTGTATCTGCCGGCTGGCAAATTGCCCAGGAGAGATTTATGAATTCCACCCGTCATTGGCTGGACGGTTTGAAGCTCCGCGCCTCTTACGGTGTCATCGGCAACCAAAACATCAATCCGTACACCTTCACCCCGTCTATGAGCGTAAATAATAAAGCCACTTCATGGATTATAGATGATACGTATGTAACCTCTATCAGTTCCCTGCCCGCATTAGTAAGCCAGAATTTCACATGGGAGAAAGTAGGAACAATCAACGTAGGATTGGACGTAAACTTGTTCAACAACCGTCTGAGCGGAGTATTCGAATGGTATCAACGGAACACGAACGGGATGCTTGCCCCCGGTGTACAATTGCCTGCTGTTGTAGGTGCCAGTGCCCCCTATCAGAACACAGCCGATATGCGTACACGAGGTTGGGAACTTAGCCTGAACTGGAGAGACCAAATAGGTAAGGTAGGCTATCGAATCGGGTTCAATCTTTCCGATTATAAATCAGAAATCATTAAATATGACGATAATGCAGCTACCAAATTATTGAGTTCCTACTATCCGGGACAAACACTGGGAGAAATCTGGGGATATGTCGTAGACGGATATTATACTGTTGACGACTTTGTGGATACCTCTTCCTGGCAACTAAAAGAGGGAGTTACTTCTATCAACGGCTATAATGTACGTCCCGGAGATGTGAAATTTAAGAATCTACGTGACGATGATACTTCCACCAACGTAATTACCAGCGGTGACAATACATTTGACAACCCGGGAGATCGTAAGGTTATCGGAAACACAACTCCCCGTTACCAATATGGTATCAATCTCGGAATGAATTATGCGGGATTCGACCTGAATGTTATCTTGCAAGGTACAGGAAAACGGGATTACTGGATTTCAAATGTACTCACTTTCCCGATGAACGGTGATAACTTTGTTCCTCTTTTTGAAGGATTGAGTGACTATTGGATGCCTAAAGATCCTGATAACGGTGATTGGAGTGCAGTAAATCCTAACGCTAAATATCCCCGCATCTACGGTAATCGCGGCAACTCCGGTTCGAATCTGAGACAGAGCGACAAATATCTGTCCGATGCTTCCTATCTGCGCATCAAAAACATAACCCTATCCTACAAATTACCCAAGAAATGGGTAAACCAGATTTTCCTGAATCAGATGAAGGCGTTTGTCAGCATAGAAAATGTAGCAACTTTCACTTCACTACCTTCAGGTATCGACCCAGAGAGAATTGAATGGAACTACCCGGCATTCCGTACGGTTTCATTCGGAGTAAATATCACGTTATAAATTACTAATCTGATACATAGTTATGAAAAAGATACTATTATTTCTAACCCTTTTCACAGGGATGACATTGACGGGATGTAATGACAGTTTTTTAGAGAAATACCCCGTGACCAGCTTGACGGAAGAAAATGCTTTCCAGTCATACGACAATTTCAAAGCTTTCATGTGGCCTTGTTATGAAATGTTTTCCAACACAAATATAGCCACCTCCACTACCGCTATCGGACGTAATTCTCACTATCTCGGTGACGTATATGCCGGATATCTGGAACAAAGAGGTGCAAGCAGCCAAAATAAATATGCGTTTCAGACAGTGACAAACGCAACCTCCGGCAACGGCTGGAACTTTTCTTCCTTCATTCGCCGCATTAACATCATGCTGTCGCACGTGGATGACTCTAACATGACCGAAGAAGAAAAGAACCACTGGAAATCCGTGGGATATTTCTTCCATTCTTTCTGGTATATGGAATTGATTGACCGCTTTGGTGATGTTCCCTGGGTAGATACTCCGTTGGACGATACTTCGGAAGAAGCTTACGGTTCCCGTATGCCCCGCCTCGAAGTAGCGGACAAGGTATTAGACCGTTTGCTGTGGGCAGAATCGAATATCGGCAACACAGCGATCTATGAAAAAAAGGATGGCTCTAACACTATCAACCAGAACTGTGTACGAGCAGCCATTTCCCGTTTCACTCTTCGGGAAGGTACCTGGAGAAAGTACCATGAACTGGGAAGTTACGACAGATATTTCACAGAATGTAAGCGCGTTTCGAAACTGTTGATGCAAGATTATCCTTCTCTGTATACAGGAACAGACGGACAACCGGGTGCCGGTTATGGCGAAATGTGGACTACGGACGATTTGAGTACAGTTCCGGGCATCATCCTCTACCAACAATGGTTGGAAACAATCAAACCGGGACACTCATGTTATTACGAACACACTTCTTCCCACGACATAGAGATGCATCAAGGAACGGTAGATCTGTATCTTTGTAAGGATGGAAAGACTATTTCCAATTCTGAATTATATGCCGGAGACAAAGATATCTATTCGACTTTCCGTAACAGAGACCCACGTATGTACCATACTATCAT
This sequence comes from Bacteroides caccae, assembly GCF_002222615.2. Lineage (NCBI taxonomy): Bacteria > Pseudomonadati > Bacteroidota > Bacteroidia > Bacteroidales > Bacteroidaceae > Bacteroides > Bacteroides caccae. The sequence continues at coordinate 45,746 of NZ_CP022412.2, forward strand.
GCCGCCCTATAAAGTAGTGGACGGTAAAGGGGACTATACCACATGGTCGTATACCAGCGATCCTGCCGACCGCGAATATATTGACATCATGGGTCCAAACGAGTCATGCAGTAATCCGGGAGTGGGCATGAAACGCTTGCCGGGACAAAACTGGAGTGCTTCGTTAGTACGACGGGTTCCCAACTTGCAAGGCGGTGCACAATACACAATCGAAGGGAAGAAATACGGACCGCATGCTTATGTTGCCTGCCGTTCGGGATACTACGTATGGAAAAATTGGGATAACTGGGAAGAGAACTATAACAATGCACAGGTAAATACAGCCGATAAACCGATCTTCAAAATAGAAGAAATACTGTTGAACTATGCAGAAGCGATGTACGAAACCGGCGCATTTGACCAAAATGTAGCTGAAGAAACAATTAACAAGTTACGTACCCGAGCAGGAGTAGAAAAGATGACAGTTGCTAATATTGACGAGAATTTCGATCCCAAACGTGGCAAATACTATCCGAAAAACAATACAACGGGTATCTTGGTAGACCCTGTCCTTTGGGAAATACGCCGCGAACGCATCATCGAGTTAATGGGTGAAGGATTCGGTTTCTATGATGTGCGTCGTTGGAGAATGGCTCCATGGTTTGTAAATATGCAACAGAAAGGTATGTGGATATCCAAAAACGAACTAAGTTCACTAACCCTACTGAACGAAACGACCGGAACATCGGACGGCGCCAATGGTTCTATGACTGAAGGATATATCTATCTGTTCAACGATCCTATCAAAGAAGGTAAAGGATGGCTTGAAAAATACTACTTATATCAGGTTCCGCTGGAAGAAATCGCGTTGAACCCCAACTTAACACAAAATCCGGGCTGGGATAAAGAATAACAGTTAATATCGGCCTACTATAAATATTTCAGCTATTTCTCCTTCCCCCAGAGTAGAAATAGCTGAAGTTTTTTATAACAATGTACTGTTTCTAATAGCCTTCTTCATTTGCTATTTTCCATATCCAAAAGAATAAACCCTTCAGAACTTATTTCCTAAAGACACGTTGTAACAGAGAGTTATTCTTTTTCGTTCTGTATTCATATATACCCTGTTTCAGCTTTTGCACAACCTCTTGTAAATCTGTAACCAAAAGAGAAGTTGAATCTTGAGGAGAATCAAACAAAACAACTCTTTGATTCTTAGAATCTATATACATATTTCCAAAACGCCTTATAAAATGATTTGTCAGATAGCCATTATAAATCTCCTCTTTTAGAAAATAATCAGGCAATTTATACATACCAACACCAGTCAGATGCTGATTATTAAACTTCATTCCAGAAGAAAGTATTAGAAAAACCGAGTCATCCAAGGAAGTCGAAATCCGGCCATGCTCCTCCATTTCAGGTATTTTACCCGATGTTGTTAAAGGATAAGTATTATAATAATCTTCATATAAATAGTTCTTCAGTTTATCCTCCGGAGAAAATGGTAAAAGCAAATCACACATAAGCTTATAATCTCCAACTGAAACCGGTTGGGAATACAGGCCTGAGTCTAATATAAACCTCATTGGCATAGTATCATTAATCAATACATCAGCACACATATTGTTTCCACCACAATCTATTCGCATCTCCAAACAACTTGCTCCCAAAGATAACGGGATATCTACATCGTAATCAGCTATTAATAATTTATTTGTTCGAAAATTGAACAACCAATTATATTGATTTATTAAAGTGCGCCCTATAACTGCCCCACTGAGATTCTTACCACTTACACCATAGTGTTTCAGTTCCCCTACCGCAAAAATATTTGTTACTTTACTAGAGTCTATCTTTGAAAAATCTTTTTCTCCAATACAAAAAGGCACCAACACCGCTGGAACGGAAAAACGCCCGATAGAATCCTTTTTTTTAATTCCTTGCTCTATTTTCTCTGCCAGTTCCTCTTCCCTCTCATTTCGAAGATTATACTTTACTGCCAATTCAGAAAGAATAGTTGAGACTCCAGCCCCAGTGTCAAATATATACCAATGAACATCACCATTGATAGTCAATGGAACTTTAATATATGAATCATGTTCAAAAGTTACCTCAGTCCAACTACGTTTCTCGGCACAAGATATACCAAACAATATAAGTATTATCGTTCCAGCCAGATGTCTCAGCATAGTCACACATTTTGTTGTGTCAGAACTCTCTCTCATTCGACATTTTCCACATGTTAAGGAAGGACGCCTTAGTGATTTCCACAATCTTATCCCAATTCAGGCGGTCGGCATGATCAGACGGTTGGTGATAATCGGGATGTCCGTCAGTATGATACCAGATGATCGGAATACCAGCTTTAGCAAATGAACCGTTATCACTTCCTCCTACGGGATTATCCCATGCGCGGTAATCCGGTGACAACCGCAAACCATACTTCTTGATATCTTCTTTCAACCAATCTCCAAAAACCGGATGAGCAGCCGTATAAAAATAAACAACGTGTTCAGGCTGTTGCGGTTTGTTATTACGACCTATCATATCAAAGTTCAGATAGCCTTTGATTCGAGAGATGAAAGGGCAAGTTTGCACAAAATATTTGGAGCCAAGCAACCCTTTTTCTTCTCCGTCCCAAAATGCGAAGATTACATTTCTTTCCGGCTGCTTTCCACTGGCAACAAATGCCCTTACTATTTGCAATACAGCGGATACACCGGATGCATTATCGTCGGCTCCGTTATAAATCTGGTCTCCGTCGAGAGCTGGATCTATGCCCAAATGGTCAAAATGAGCGCCTACGATTACATACTCTTTTGTATTTTTACCGGGAATCATGCCTAATACATTTCTCATGGAAAGCTTTTGATGAACCTCCTGCTTCAGTTTAGCAATAGAATCGGGATGAACTTCGAGGCGACCTTTCTTTTGCCTTTCTTTGCGATAGGCTTCAAAAGGCTGGAAATAACTTTCATTCAGAGGCTGCACTCCTATCCATTGCAACAAAGAAACAATATATTCCGAAGCTACACGCGAGCCATGGAATCCGGCTTCGCGTCCCTGCAACTCGTCACCTGCTAAAAAATTAATAATAGCTTCAGTAGAAGAACGGCTAATACTTTGCAATCCTTTTTCCATGTGAGACTGAGCTGATACAAATAATGCAACATTACACAAAAAGAAAATTAACAAGACTTTCTCTTTCATTATATTCAAGATTTAAAGGTATATACGCAATATCGACAAACAAATATTCACACGATCAGTAGTTTCTCATTCATAAGAAGTCGCCTTTTTACTATCTTATTCCTCATCAACTATCCAATTTTTCTCTTTCAGTATTTCTTTTAAAGACTCCTTATTTCCAGGGTTATCACTATAAGAGATCCGGCATTGAGGAGGTCTCGGATATTCAGGAGTCGGTTTCGGAACTTGTCCTAAAGAAACAAACAAAGTCTTCAAGGCAGCCTCACCCAGTTGGTTGGAATGACAATAGAGATGTCCGAAATATTGTCCTTCCGGAACTAATAAACGGGTTAACCGATTATGGTCACAATGTAGTTCCCTTATAGATAAATGCTTAGTCAAATCAAGTTCCGTCAATCTGTTACCGGAACAACTTAACTCATTCAGAGAAGGGCAACACTCCAAGACATCGTCAACCGACTGAAAAGCACACCCACTTATCAGTAATGCATTAATCCCATTATTCTCATCTAGCTCCAGACTCGCCAATGCACTATTATATCCCAGATCCACAGAACGCAATTTGGGTAAACCTTTTAATGAAAAGGAGGAGAAACCATTATAAGAACAATACAATTCTTCCACTTCCGGATGATTGCCAAGCTCCATTGAAGTTAATTTAGGATTAGAATAAATTTGTATATTCCGTAATCGGGAACAATGCTCAACCTCCAAATGTTCCAAATCTGCGAAACTACCGATATTAATACTTTCTACATTAGGACAAAAAGTATTCAAATTCAATTCACGGGTATCGGTAATACTATTCAGAACCAAAGATTTCATTCCCGGCATATTCCCCAAATGCAAATCACTTATAGAAATCAACAGACCGCTTATATCAATAAGTTGTAGTTCTTCAGCCCAGATTCTTACGTTATACGATCCTTTATTACCATATCTATATGTCACTCCGCCAGCCATCGAAGAAGGATCTTCAACTTTCTGCATTCGACCGTTTCCCCAGTCTATTACCATTCGTCCACCGTCTGCAACAATGTTCAATTGGCGCCAATCTCCTGTAACATTCACTGTAAAACGAATCGTATTTGCATCCGTTAGTGCCGGAAAATCAAAATCATCTCCAAACACACTATTATCCGTATCTTTACAAGAAATAAAGATAGTAGATAAGATAAATACGTAACTCCAAACGAACAATAGACTCTTTCGCTTCATTACTTATTATATTTAAGTTAGCAACGTACAAAAGTACGAAAGAAATAGATAGCAACTATAATAGAATACAAATAAATAAGTAACTTTGCCGAAAATTGATTTGATATAACTATGTGGATACTCATTATAAGTCTGATATTGCTGGGTATCATTGCGCTGATTGCCGGGTATATCCGCAACAAAAGACTACAACAGAAGATAGAAAGAGGCGAACTGGACCGTATGCCGGAAGTGAAGGAAGTGGATGCAGAATGCTGCGGCCAACACGAAGTATGCGAACGGGATAGCCTGCTGGCTGCCGTCAGTAAGAAAATAGAGTATTACGATGATGAAGAACTGGACCAGTTCATCGGTCGTGAAGGCAATATGTATACGGAAGAAGAAACAGAGCAGTTCCGTGATGTGTTATATACCACAAAAGACGACGAAGTTGCCGGCTGGATACGTAGTCTTCAACTTCGTGGTATCGAGTTGCCGGATAATCTCAAAGACGAAGTATTTCTGATTATCGGAGAAAGAAGAATATGAACCTATTACAATATACATTCTTTCAGCACGCCTTGTTGGGGAGCCTGCTGGCAAGCATTGCCTGCGGGATAATCGGCACCTATATTGTTACCCGCCGACTGGTGTTTATCAGTGGAGGGATCACTCACGCCTCTTTCGGAGGAATAGGATTGGGACTGTTTGCCGGAATTTCCCCGATATTGTCGGCAGCCGTCTTCTCCGTGCTTTCCGCCTTTGGTGTAGAGTGGCTCAGCAGACGTAAAGATATGCGCGAAGATTCTGCCATTGCCGTATTCTGGACGTTAGGAATGGCATTAGGCATCATGTTCAGTTTCCTGTCACCCGGCTTTGCCCCCGACCTGTCCGCCTATCTATTCGGGAACATCCTGACAATCAATCAGACTGACCTCTGGATGCTCGGCATATTGGCTCTGCTGTTAACCGGATTTTTCTATCTGTTCATCCGTCCAATCGTATATATCGCTTTCGACCGGGAGTTTGCCCGTTCGCAAAAGATCCCGGTAGAGATATTCGAATATCTGCTGATGATGTTTATTGCGCTGACCATCGTTGCCTGCCTTCGTATGGTAGGTATCGTGCTGGCCATCTCGCTGCTCACCATCCCGCAAATGACCGCCAACCTGTTCACTTACAGCTTCAAGAAAATCATCTGGTTGTCTATCGGCATCGGTTTTCTGGGATGTCTGGGCGGATTGTTCATCTCCTACCATTGGAAAGTCCCTTCGGGAGCTTCAATCATATTCTTCTCCATTCTGATTTATGCCGTTTGCAAAATTGGAAAGAGTTGTTTCAAAAAACAGTCATAATAACAGATTAATATATGGAAATCAAGATTCAATCATTAGAAAGTATCCACGAAGCAGCCCGTGAATTTATCGCTGCTATGGGCGACAGCACTGTATTCGCACTATACGGAAAAATGGGAGCCGGTAAGACTACATTCGTCAAAGCCCTTTGTGAAGAACTCGGTGTTACGGATGTCATCAGCTCTCCCACGTTCGCTATTGTCAATGAATACCGTTCGGACGAAACCGGGGAATTGATCTATCACTTTGACTTTTACCGCATCAAGAAACTGAGTGAAGTGTACGACATGGGCTACGAAGATTATTTTTACAGCGGTGCTCTTTGCTTCATCGAATGGCCGGAACTTGTAGAAGAACTGCTGCCAGGCGATGCCGTAAAAGTTACGATTGAAGAACTGGAGGACGGAAGCAGAGTCATCAAACTATGACCGGACAATATATCGTACAAGGAATTTTTGCACTGGCAGGGATCATCTCCCTGCTGGCGTCATTGCTCAACTGGAACTGGTTCTTTACCACCCGCAATGCACAAACCATTGTCCGGAACGTAGGGCGCAACCGGGCACGACTCTTTTATGGAATACTCGGAGTTATCTTAATAGGAATGGCTATCTTCTTCTTTGTAGAAACACAGAAAGCTATAGCAATTGCCGTGACTTCATCTCCAAGTACTTATTAATCACATCAATCGAAAGATTCTCCGGCGTGGTCAATAAAGAATAGATTCCATTCTGCTTCAAGGTGGAAACAATCAACCGTTTTTCAAAAGCAAACTTCTCCGCTATGACATGGCGATAGTAGCCTTCCGTATCCCTGGCAGGGTTGGCGATATATTCTTTCAAATCGGCATCTTCGAAAAAGACCACAAGAAGACGGTGCTGACGATTCAGTTGTTTCAAATAAGCCAACTGACGGTTCATGCTCCCCATACTGGAGAAATTAGTATATAGCACCAAAAGACTGCGCTTGCTGACATGCTTGTTCAGATGAACACAAAGAGCGGAGAAATCCGTTTCGCCAAAAGTAGTCTGCTGGCTATAAAGATTTTCGAGCAATGTCTGCACATGTCCGGGTTGCTTGGAAGCCGGCACAAAGGTGTCGAAATGTTCATCGAAAGTTACCAGGCCGGTTTTATCATCCTTTCTCATCGCAACATACGAAAGCACCAACGATGCATTGACTGCATAATCGAGTAACGTCATACCGCGAAAAGCTTGCTGCATAATGCGCCCCTTATCAATCACATTATAAATTTGTTGGGAACGTTCATCCTGATAAACATTCACCATTAGCTCATACCGGCGGGCACTTGCCTTCCAGTTTATCGTCCGGTAATCATCCCCTTTGACGTATTCCTTTATCTGTTCGAATTCCGTATGATGCCCCACTCTGCGAATACGCTTTATCCCCAATTCGGTCAGATTGTCGCTCATAGCCAGCAACTCATATTGGTGCAACATCAGATAAGAAGGATATACCTTGATATCCAACGGCTCCCCACAAGTATAACGCCGGGAAATCAATCCGATCCGACCGGTTACAAACACCCTGATCCGCCCGAAAGAGTAAACACCCCGCTGCGTAGGGCGGAGACGATAACTAATCGTTTTCCCTTCATTTGCCTGAAGCTGTATCCGGAAATTGATATTCCGCTGTTGGAAGATAAAAGGAATCTCGTCGATAATCTCCAAAGAGACGGGACGCGGATAACTATTTTCCACACGGATAGCCACTTCGTTTTCATCGCCATTGGAGAAACGGTCGGCACAGTGACGTTCTGCCTGAATCGCGTTGGTACGATAAAGTAGAAATCCGTCCGCCGACACTAACGCAATCAAAGCCACAAGCGCCCACTGCCCGACAACAAACAACGGAGCAAACGCATATCCGCTACCCAGAAACAGGATAACCAACACAAAGACAATATAGAAACGATTCGTTAAATACAACTTGTCTGCTAAAAATTAAGAGTTAAAAACTAAAGACCGTAATCGGAACATGACAGTTGGACTATCATGCATTATCTATTTCGGAACCTCAACCTTGTCAATCAAACGCTGCGTCACCTTCACCGGAGAATAGCCTTCCATTTCCGCTTCGGCAGTCAGAATCAGACGATGTTGAAGCACATACGGAGCCACAAACTTAATATCTTCCGGTGTCACAAAATCACGTCCCTGCAAGAGAGCATAGGCTTTGGACGCCTGCATCATAGCAACGGACGCACGTGGAGAAGCTCCCAGATACACAGCTTTGCTGGTACGTGTCTGCTGCACAATCAGGGCGATGTACTGAAGCAACGTGCGGTCAACAAACACATTCTTCATAAAAGCACGGAGCGTCAACAACTCTTCCTTCGTAAGAGCAGGTGTGATATCATCAAGTTTCACCAAGGCGGCATTGGAGTGATGACGTTCCAGAATATTCACTTCTTCATCCAATGAGGGATAATCCATAGTAATCTTCATCAGGAAGCGGTCGAGCTGCGCTTCGGGAAGTTTGTAAGTCCCTTCCTGTTCCACCGGATTCTGGGTAGCCAAAATCGTATAGAGTTCTCCCATTCGGTGTGTCGTCCCGTCAATACTTATCTGACGTTCTTCCATTACTTCAAACAAGGCCGACTGCGTTTTGGCAGGAGCACGGTTTATCTCATCCACCAATACAATATCCGCAAATATCGGCCCCTTATGAAAATCAAACTCATTCGTCTTCATGTTGAATACGGTCGTTCCCAACACATCGCTCGGCATTAAATCCGGGGTAAACTGGATGCGGCTGAAGTCTGCATCAATCAACCGGGCCGTGAGACGGGCCAGCAACGTTTTCGCTACTCCCGGCACACCTTCTATCAGCACATGACCGTTTGCCAGAATAGCCGTCAGCACCAAGTCCACCGTTTGTTCCTGACCGACTATGACGGAGACAATCCGTTCTTTCAGTCCTTGTATCTTCTCGGAAAAGAGAGTTAAATCTATCCGTTGTTCAGTGTTCGCTTCCATAAGTTTCTTCTTTATATATGATTGATTATTTCACTCATTTTATCTATATACAGTTTCATCTGTTCCGCAGAAATGACGCGGCCGCCGTAAATCACCGGGCGGACTTCGCGGACAAACGTACCGATTTCCTCCGCATCCATTCCCGTCTTCTGCGCAATCCGGCGGAAAGAGCGTTCATCGTCCGCCACTTCCTCTATATCCACCTGAATCTCTCTTCTCAATTCTTCCGCAAAGTAGATAAACTTCTTATGGACCAAGTCTGCATGATCTTTCTTCTGATAATACAGAGTCCCTATCAGTTCGGTAAACTCGAGGGATTTGTTTTCCGGTTCGCGGATAACCGGTATTACACGTTGCCGTCTCCGTGCCGTAAATATCATAAACAGCAGTATGGCAATCATCGTCAGATACAACGCCCAGCGAAGCGGTTGCCGGGAAAGAAGGTAACGGAAAGGAGACTGCTGCGTTTCCGCCGTCTCTTTGACATATCCTTCGGTACGGACAACAGGAAACTCGCCCATTTGAGATAACAAGCGGAATATGTAAACCGAATTATTCCCGTCGAGTATACCATAATTGGTAAAAATCAAAGGAGTGGAGACAAGAATCACCTCCCCTTTCCCAACCGGACAGGTCATAGCTACAGGAACATAACGAAGTGTGTCCTGCTCCGATTCCGTAGATACGGAATCGACTTCTACCTCATACCGATACTCATTCACATGAAGCGCTTTCCTCGCCAACTCTTTTCCCGGCAACGAATCGCCCCAGAAATAAGAGGAACAAAGCTGAGGGTAGAAATAGAACGTTCGCGGGGAATAGATTGCCGAATCTCCCACCCAGCATAAACTATCTTTTGCCAACAACGAAGTGGCATATTTCTTGAGAGCCAACGGACTGAAATAAAAACGATAAGATTCAAAGTTCAATGTATCCTTCAAGTACCGGCTGAACATAGTGCTCGCCAGCATAACCTTATTTCCCCGTTCCGCCATTTTCAGGAGAGACTTCACATCAATGTCCGTCAATGCCATGTCATGGGCAACTGCCAGTATTCCCCGGCTATGCAACGTGTCTTCCTCCTCCAACTGATAGAATGTCTTTTTCGACAATGTGTATCCATTGGGCAAAGAAGCAGACAACAGGCTATCGAACACCGCACATCCGAAAGGCTGGTCATCATAATGACCGAAAGTAGGTGTCCACACAAACTTCTTCGGCAGGTGATATTCCACAGCGAACATTATGACCAAAAAGGCTACAATGAAAATGATAAACCAGTGGCTTCCTTTCATACAGCGCCTCCTTTCTCTATTTCTTCCTGCAATGCCTGCATCTCACGGAAAAGTTCTTCCGTCGCTTCGAAGTTACCGTAACGTACCCGCAGGAAGTGGTTGGTCATTTGCCGGAAAGCCGGCAGCCGCACTTCATAGATATATTGCGTAGGTGTCTTATAAAGCTGCCAGTCAATACGTTCGGCGTCGCTCAACTGTTTCAGTGTCTGCAAATAGAGCAAACGTATCGCTTCCCTGTAATCCCGACGGGACAGTGCTTCATCAATGCCTTTCGGAAAATCAACGCCATAAATGGTATCTTCCTCAACAGTATACGGAAGTGAATTTTTATGCGAACGCATGAACAGTTCGGGACGTTTTTTGTAAACAAACCAAACAATCAGAAGCAAAAGAAGAATGGCCAGGCAAATCATGATAAGCCCGGAATACTCCTCCGCAAAACGGCTACCGAATATTTTACCCAACAACTCCCCGAACTGACCGCGAATCCACTCGAAAATATTAATTTCCGGAGTTATCAGCTCACGATTATAATCATACGCAGCATCGGACCGGAAAGCCGCAAGCTGTGCAGAATCACAAACCAATGTATCAGCTGGGGAAGTCATCATCTACCTGAACCTGTTTTTAGAGTTTATCAAAATTATCAATATCAGTTTCCACCGTAATGCTGTCCACCACTTCCGAGGCGTGCCCGTATTGATAAGCCATGCCGACAAAGGTGAAAATCATTGCCAGGTAAGCGCCGAATGTCTGAATAATCGCCATTAAGTAGAGGAAGAAACTATATCCTGCCGATACAGTAACCTCACCGCTTCCACCGACATCACTCATTGCAAAAAAGTACTTCACGACAGTAGCAATATACCAAGGCATCATCGTTACTCCTTGCAGGACGTTAGCTATAATTCCCATTAACAATGAAACTAGAAAGACACCTCCCCAAGTAGCAAATCCCAACCGGAAAGTTTTCTTGAAAGCCTCCATTAAAGTGATATCCTCAAACAAATAAATGGGCGCCAACAGAGCAAGCGGTACGGAGAAAGCTATGATAAACGGAATAGTCAGAAACAATGTGAAAGGCGTCAAAGCAACCAGAAGACCTACAAAAATACCAACAAACAGTACCAGTAATATACAAGCACCTGTCATCAGTAGCAGTCTTTTTATATTACGGAACAACCGAGGTTTCAGCATACCCAAAGTTACTCCCTGCAAGCGTTCTTCGCGTTCATTATATGTCCGGATCAGCCCATAGACCAACGATGTCAGGAGGATTATTCCAATCAGATAAAGGAACATATATAATCCATAATAAGAGCCGAAAGCAATGAGCGAAGAAGAAGACGCAGCCATTGCCGTACTACTTGCGATAGCGGATATCGACAATGCCCCGCTCATTAATCCGTTCAGGCTCAACGCCTGAATGAGGCAAAGAGGCAACAACAGATAAGTAGTAAACTTCAACAACAATTTCCAATTCTCTTTTAGAAAATCAAAAGAAGCGTTTAACTTTTCACCGAAAGGACGTTTCACATACATCGCGATCTTAGGTTTCTGTGATTCCATGTTTTTTTCTATTTGGTAAATAAATATAGTAGAAAATAATAAATGACAACGAAAGTAGAATGAATCCAAGCCTCAACAGATCCGGCAGTTCCGTATGTCGGGTGACAAAGCCTTCAATAAAACCTGCCATTACAAATACGGGAACGGTACCTATGACAATCTTTACTCCCTTCTTTGCACCCCGACGGAAAGACTCCAACCGTGAATAGGTGCCGGGGAAAAGCCAACCGTTACCTAAAGCCAGTCCGGCGGCACCAGCCACAATAATTGCCCAGATTTCAAGCGTTCCATGCAGCCAGATAGCAAGACTGGATTCCCAAAGCAAATCGTGCTGATAAAAGAAGGTTTGAAAGGCACCTATCATGATTCCGTTTCTAAGTAACATATATCCTGTACCGAAACTAGTCAACAGCCCCATTGCAAAACAATTGAAAGAAACCATCACATTGTTAAGCGTAATTCCCAGGAACATCGGCACTTCGTCCGAGCCGTTGTAGACCGCCATTGGCTCACCGTTGGCAATATTATCCAAAGTCATATCCACATAGCCGTTCCCTAAAATCAGGCGGACAAAGTTCGGGTCATTCGCAGCGGATATCACTCCTATCAGCGCGCTGACAATAAAGATAATGAAGGAAGTCAGCAGTTCACGCCGGGCATCATACATTGTCTGCGGAACTTCACGCGTCCAGAACGTGATGATTCGCGACCACTTTTCCCGTTTGTTCCGGTAAATCTCGTTATGCAGTGCCGAAGCAAGATTATTCAGATAGATAGTAATGCGTGAAGTCGGAAAATGTGTCTGGGCAAATGCCAGATCAGCAGTCAGATCCGTATATACGTCGGCAAGTTGGTCGGGAGACAAGCCCGCGGCCTGCTCCACTACCTTTTCGGTTTCCTTCCATTTTTCAATGTTCCGACGGATAAACGTAACTTCTTTCATGCTTTCCAAGGGATTTCGGATAAGTTTTGTCCGAAACCGGAAGCAAAAGTAAGAGAAATATGATATATTTGCAACGGAATCCTAAGAATGTTTAATCAGAAATGGCAGAATCTACGATTATAACCGGCCAATTCGTCCGTATCAGCCAGACGCCCGCCAGTATTGGCGAACGACTGTTGGCATTAGTTATCGATTATTTCCTAATCGTAATCTACGTATATTCTACTGCCACCCTCTTAACCGAACTGCGGTTGCCTTCGGGATTTACCCTCATTTTCTTTCTCTGCGTTATTTATTTACCGATACTCGGTTATTCTTTTCTTTGCGAGACATTCAACCACGGGCAGAGTTTCGGCAAGCGTATAATGAATATCCGTGTTGTCAAAGCCGACGGTACCACCCCCAGTATCAGCTCTTACCTGTTGCGCTGGCTGCTTTTTCCTATTGACGGTCCAATTACGGGCGGTTTAGGCATTCTGGTGGTCCTGTTGACAAAAAACAGTCAACGAATAGGGGATCTTGCTGCCGGAACAATGGTGATTAAGGAAAAAAACTATCGTAAGATACACGTCAGCCTTGATGAATTTGACTATCTGACCAAAGATTATCATCCGGTCTATCCGCAATCCGCCGATTTATCACTCGAACAGGTAAATGTCATTACACGAACACTGCAATCCAGTGAGAAAGACCGTCCGCGACGTATCTTGCTACTAGCCCAAAAGGTGCAGGAGTTGCTTTCCATTACTCCACGCGACAACAATCAGGAGAAATTCCTTCAAACAGTGCTTCGGGATTATCAGTATTATGCATTGGAAGAGATATAAAGACTACTTTATTTACTGCCCGTTCCCTTTGTACCAAAGATCCGTAGCGATGCGTTCATTGTCGTTTCCGCACTTGGGAACTCTAGTTTCCACGGTTAGAAATTTCAATTTCCCTACGCAGAAAGAGGCTGTCTCAAAATAGAAAAATGAGACAGCCTCTTTTATTTTGTATTATCCACTATGAGACCGGACACCGCGTTCTAGTCCGCTTGTCCCAGAGAGTCTCCGTATTCCATTTCTCCCTGAACCACAAAGAGGACTTCTTCGGGATCGTATTCTCCCATTTCATCCTTTTTGGCTTCTTTTACGATGTAAGCCACCACTTCTTCCAAGTCGATGTCAACGTAGCCGTCTTCATCGGGTTGAGCGTCGAGAATTCCACTTTCAGAGTAATACTCGTCGATTAAGTCAAGGAAATAATACAACTCATCGTCCGAGAACTTCTCTTTCAGTTCTTGAGGCAGATAGTTTTTGATAAACTCGATGGTCTTTTCATCATCAGCATCTGCTAATAAAAAATCGTCTTCCAGTCCCATATATTTTAAGTCTTAAGTATGATCGACTATAAAAGCTTCTTTACTTTTTCTACGAATACAGGTTTGCCGACTGCACCGACCTGCTTGTCCACAATCTCACCATTCTTGAAAAACAGGACGGTAGGGATATTGCGGATGCCGTATTCGGCAGCCATATCGCCATTTTCATCCACATCACACTTACCGATGATTACTTGTCCTTCAAACTCTGCTGCCAATTCTTCAATAATAGGAGCCACCATTTTGCAAGGGCCACACCAAGGAGCCCAAAAATCAACAACAACCGGCTTGCCTTCTGCAAGAACTTCCTTATAGTTGCTGTCTGTAATTTCTAAAGCCATTTCTTATAAGTATTAAGTTTATTATTAATATATATCTTCTCGTTTTTATTGCGCTACAAATATAATCAATTTATGCGGAATCCAAGTTCCGGACGCTCTTTTAAATATGTTATTAAATCTCTTCCCACCGAAAGTTTGATGGGGCGGGAAATCAGATCGACCGACATGTGGTTGGTATCGCTGTCATCCGTCACCTTAAAATAAAGTTCCGTATTGCCCGGAGACTCTTTCGTGAGGGTTGCCAGTTCAGTAACCAGAGCTGTATTCAATACCGACAAAGGAATAATAATCGTGATTTTCTGTACCAGTTCTTCTTTCACATCCGGAAGAAGTTCCATAGAGGTAATCTTGATTTCCAGTTCATCCTGCCGCCACTGTTTGGCTTGGCAACGGGCCTTGATATACAGGAAAGTTCCTTCATTGAGGTACCCTTGATAAGTCACCCAGTCATTTCCCCAAAACGGGATTTCGGTAGAGCCGGAATAGTCCTCAATCTTGGCAATGCCATACGGATTACCATTCTTGCTGACTCCACGACGAACACTGGTCACAATTCCTCCCATGGTTATTTCGCGTCCTGCCAGGGCTGCTTTATCTTCCAGTTCGCTCATACGAGTATTGCAAACGTGTTCCAGCACAATGGAAAATTCATCCAACGGATGAGCGGAAAGATAGATACCAACCAAGTCACGTTCACGGTTCAAGCGGTCGAGATCGCTCCAACGTTCCACTCCCTGCGGAATTTCGGGGGTAGCGACGTCAATTACGTTTTCGCCTCCGAACAGAGAATTGACGGCAGCAGCTTTGTCTGCCTGATAGCGGTTGCCATAACGCATCAATGTTTCCAAGAATAATTCACCTTTCGAGTTAGCGGCAAAATACTGTTCACGTTTCAGCTCTGGGAAACTGTCGAATCCGCCGGCCAATGCCAGGCATTCCATATTTTTCTTGTTACAGGCATTCAGGTTGACGCGTTGCACAAAGTCGAAGATTCCAAGGAAAGGACCGTTCTTCTTACGCTCCTCCATGATGCTTTGTACAGCAGCCTCACCTACTCCTTTCACGGCACCGAGTCCGAAACGGATATTACCATCATGATTTACCGTAAACTTCAGGTTACTCTCATTTACATCCGGTCCCAATGTCTGGATACCCATTGCCTTACATTCGTCCATCAACTTCGTGATGTCCGTGATGTTCGACAAGCTTCGGCTCATTACAGCCGCCATATATTCAGATGGGTAGTTTGCTTTCAGATAAGCTGTCTGGTAAGCGACCCATGAGTAACAGGTAGCGTGTGACTTATTGAAAGCGTAAGACGCAAACTTTTCCCAGTCCGTCCAAATCTTTTCAAGTACTTTCGGGTCGTGTCCGTTCTTACGTCCTCCTTCAATAAATTTAGGTTTCATGTGATCCAGCTTGTCACGCAACTTCTTACCCATTGCTTTACGAAGGGCGTCGGACTCACCACGGGTAAAGTCTGCCAGCAGACGTGACAAAAGCATCACCTGTTCCTGATATACCGTGATTCCGTAGGTATCTTTCAAGTATTTCTCCATAACCGGAATATCATACTCGATAGGCTTGCGTCCATGCTTGCGGTCGATAAAATCAGGAATATAATCCATAGGTCCCGGACGGTACAGAGCATTCATGGCTATCAAATCCTCAAAAGTAGAAGGCTGTAATTCGCGCAGATACTTCTGCATACCGGCAGATTCAAACTGGAATGTACCAATTGTGCGTCCGTCACTATATAGTTTGTAAGTGGCAGGGTCGTTAATATCTATCTGGTCTACATCAATTTCCAAGCTGCGGCTCAGGCGGATATTCTCGACGGCTTCCTTAATAATGGAAAGAGTTTTCAGTCCGAGGAAGTCCATTTTGATTAATCCGGTATCTTCAATCACCGAACCTTCATATTGGGTGACAAGCATTTTTTCACCTGTCTCCTTATCATCGGCAGTGCTGACAGGCACCCAGTCGGTAATATCATCACGACAAATAATCGTACCGCAGGCATGCACACCAGTGCCACGAACGTTTCCTTCGAGCATCTTGGCATACTTGATCGTATCCCGTACCAAAGGATCGGAAGAGGCTTCGGCAGCCTGCAACTCCGGGACATATTCTATCGCATTGCGGAGATTCAGTTTCTTATCGGGAATCTTATCGGGTACTAGTTTAGCCAGACGGTCGGATTCCGAGAGAGGGAGTTTCTGCACACGGGCAACGTCCTTGATAGCCAGTTTCGTAGCCATTGTGCCATACGTGATGATATGAGCCACCTTCTCTTGACCATATTTATTCGTTACCCAACGAAGTACCTCGCCACGACCGTCATCATCAAAGTCCACATCAATATCAGGTAATGAGATACGGTCCGGGTTCAGGAAACGCTCGAACAGTAAGTCGTACTGGATAGGGTCGATCTTTGTGATACCCAGACAGTAGGCCACCGCCGAACCGGCAGCCGAACCACGTCCCGGACCTACCGACACTCCGAGCTCTTTGCGAGCGGCGTTGATAAAGTCCTGCACAATCAAGAAGTATCCGGGGAAACCCATCGTCTTCATGATGTACAATTCGAAGTTCATACGCTCCTTCACTTCCTCCGTCAACGGTTCACCATATATTCTTTTTGCTCCGTCGAAAGCCAGTTTAGCCAGATAGTCCCCTTCAAGTTTGATACGATACAATTTATCATATCCGCCCAGACGCTTGATTTTCGCCTTTCCATCTTCTTCACTCAACACCACATTGCCATGCTCATCTTGAGTGAACTCATCATAAAGGTCTTTCTCCGTAAACTTCTGCCGGTATTCTTCTTCCGTTCCGAAATCCTCGGGAATGGCAAAAGTAGGCATGATAGGGGCATGGTCGATAGAATAATATTCTACTTTATCGAGAAGTTCCAATGTATTACTCAACGCTTCCGGCACATCGGCAAAGAGCTCGTTCATCTCTTCTCGTGTCTTCATCCATTCCTGCTTGGTATAGAGCATACGGGTAGGATCATCCATATCCTTACCGGTACTCAAACAGATCAGACGGTCATGTGCTTCGGCATTTTCTTCATCCACGAAATGAACGTCATTTGTACAAACCAACTTGACATTGAACTTCTTGGAATATTCCATAAGATATTTGTTCACTTTTACCTGCAAAGGGTAGCACTCGTGATTGGCCCGGGGAACAGTTGCTTTATGGCGCTGCATTTCAAGGTAAAAATCATCGCCGAACAGATTCTTATACCACTGAATAGCTTCTTCCGCTTCGGCAAACTGGTCATTGGTAATCCGCTTCGGTATCTCGCCACCGAGACAAGCGGAACAAACCATTAATCCTTCGTGATATTTTTCCAGTTCGCTGCGGTCTGTACGCGGACGCATATAATATCCGCGCGTCCATGCGTGCGATACTAATTTTATAAGGTTATGATAGCCAGTCTCATTCTTGGCTAATACAATCAAGTGATAACCGCTCTGGTCCTGTTTGCCTTCTTTCAGATCCATTGTGCGGCGGGCAACATACATTTCGCACCCAATAATCGGTTTGAACAGTTTGTTTTCCGCCTCCACTATCTTTGCTTTACAAGCTGCAACCTCCGCCTCTTTATCTTCACACTCTATGGAGCCGGCTTCAATTCCCACCAACCGTTTTTTCAGGTCCTTGATTTCACCTTTCGGACCACTATTCTTCTTATTGACGTAGTTCGTAAATTCCTTAATACCGAACATATTTCCATGATCGGTCACGGCAATACCCTTCATTCCATTCTGCATTGCTTTATCGACCAGACGAGCGACGCTAGCCTGACCGTCCAAAAGGGAATATTGCGTATGGACGTGTAAATGAACGAAATCCTGCATAATGATAAGTCTTTATTTGAAGGCATAAAATTACTACCTCCCGCGTTATAAACAAAAATAATCCTCAAAAAGTTATCAACATTCACATTTCTATGCTGAATTACTTGCTGATTTTTTAAATTAAGTATATTTTTGCAGACAATATCATTAAACAGCATTCATGGGTCGACTAAAAAAATTAAAAAAGATACGTATTCACCGCGAAGGAACACATATATTATGGGGTAGCTTCTTGCTGCTGCTATTGATTAATGCCGCTCTTTATTGGGGGATCGATTGCAAAATACCTTTTTATGTGGTAGCAGTGGCGAGCATCGTTGTCTATCTGCTAATGGTGAACTTCTTCCGCTGTCCCATCCGCCTTTTCGGACAAGATACGGAAAAAATAGTCGTAGCCCCCGCCGACGGAAAGATTGTCGTCATTGAAGAAGTAGACGAGAATGAATATTTCCACGACCGCCGGTTAATGGTTTCTATCTTTATGAGCATCGTTAATGTGCACGCCAACTGGTATCCGGTGGATGGAACAATCAAGAAGGTCGCCCACCACAACGGTAATTTTATGAAAGCCTGGTTGCCGAAAGCCAGCACGGAAAACGAACGTTCGACAGTCGTTATCGAAACTCCGGAAGGAGTAGAAATACTTACCCGCCAGATAGCCGGGGCTGTGGCACGCCGCATCGTCACCTATGCTGAAGTAGGCGAAGAATGTTATATTGACGAGCACATGGGATTCATCAAATTCGGTTCCCGTGTGGATGTATATTTGCCCCTTGGTACAGAAGTTTGTGTCAGTATGGGACAGTTAACGACCGGTAACCAGACGGTTATCGCCAAACTTAAATAATTCGGTCGCAATGACAAACGTTATTAAAAATAATATTCCCAATACAGTAACCTGCCTGAACCTTTTCTCCGGTTGTATCGCCTGCGTTATGGCTTTTGAAGCCAAATATGAGCTGGCATTACTTTTCATCGTTTTAAGCTCTATCTTCGATTTCTTCGACGGACTGCTGGCACGTGCACTCAACGCTCACTCAATCATCGGAAAGGATCTGGACTCATTGGCAGATGACGTCAGTTTCGGTGTCGCTCCTTCATTGATTGTCTTCTCTCTGTTCAAAGAGATGTACTATCCGGCAACCATGGAGTTTATTGCTCCTTACCTACCCTATGCGGCATTTTTGATTTCCGTGTTCTCCGCGCTGCGCTTGGCCAAGTTCAATAATGACACACGGCAGACAAGCTCTTTCGTAGGGCTGCCAGTTCCTGCAAATGCATTGTTTTGGGGTTCTTTAGTAGCAGGCGCACATGACTTGCTGGTCTCCGAAACCTGTCATCCTGTCTACCTTTTTATATTAGTATGTCTGTTTTCGTGGCTGTTGGTATCCGAGATACCGATGTTTTCCCTGAAATTCAAGAATCTCTCATGGAAGGACAACAAAATAAGTTTTATATTCCTGATTATCTGCATTCCCTTCCTTGTATTTCTGGAAATTGCCAGCTTTGCAGCCATCATTGTATGGTATATTTTACTTTCACTTTTTACAAGAAAAATGAAATAAACAATCTCTTGGCACGTTTGTTGTACTATGAGTTTTATCAAAGTTACAACTAAAAAATCATAGCCCGATGCATATACTTTTATTTATACTCTTTTTTATTATTGCCATTATCGTATTTGGCCTCTCGATTGTAGGATTTCTGTTAAGAACAATTTTCGGGATCGGACGCCGTTCGTCATCGTCACATCACGGGAAGACCGGACAAAGCCAACAAAGCTACAATCAAGGGTCGTACAATTCTAATGATGATGAAGAGGAAATTCTGTCCGAGAATACTTCGGCAAGAAAGCACAAAAAAATATTCACCCAAGATGATGGTGAATATGTAGATTTCGAGGAAATAAAAGAATAAATTTTATTTCCGTTTCGCCGCAAAGAATTCTCTCATAAGAGCAGCACATTCATCAGCCAATATGCCTTTTACAACAACTGTCTTAGGATGCAAAGCGTCTGCCGCATATCTCTGATATCCGCGTTTTTCATCTTCGGCACCAAACACTAGCTTTCCGGTCTGCGCCCAAGCAATGGCACCGGCACACATCACGCAAGGTTCAACAGTAACATAGAGTGTGCATTCACTCAGATACTTACCACCAAGCACATTGGCAGCAGCAGTGATAGCCTGCATTTCGGCATGAGCCGTCACATCATTCAACGTTTCTGTGAGATTATGAGCACGTGCAATAATTCGTTCCTTACAGACAACGACTGCCCCTACCGGAACTTCTCCCCGTTCGGCAGCTTTGCCCGCCTCTATCAGGGCTTGTTTCATGAAGTAAGTATCGTCCAGCATCTTCTTATCGTCTCATATCATGTTCTCCAAAAAGGGTCGGATAATCTTCTTCCATATTCTTGTGAATAAACATGAGAATCGTCTCGCGAAGCCAACGTGACTTGTTCGTTATCTTATACTTCTCAAGATAACGATCAACAATCTGTTGTTCGTCGTCGCTCAACAAAATGCTCATCCGTCGTTCCCGTTTGGTGCATTCGACGTGCATTTTCAGGCACTTTTTACTCCTTTTTCTCATATCTTCTGCAAAATTACTTTTACTTCTGTAAAAACAAAGAATAAAAGCAGTAAATTTGCAAAAAAAGATGGCCAAACATAATGATTTAGGGAAAGCTGGAGAAAACGCAGCAGCGGCTTATCTTGAGAAGGAAGATTATCTCATCCGCCACCGGAACTGGCGTAAAGGACATTTCGAACTGGACATTGTAGCAGCAAAAGATAATGAACTGGTGGTCGTGGAAGTAAAGACTCGCAGTAACACCGAGTTTGCTCAACCGGAAGATGCTGTGGATGTACCGAAAATAAGACGTACAGTACGTGCTGCGGATACGTACATAAAGCTATTTCAGATTGACATTCCGGTTCGCTTCGATATCATTACGGTAGTGGGTGAAAACGGCAATTTCGAGATTGAGCATATCAAGGAAGCATTTCTTCCTCCTTTATTCTAAGAAGTTCCGAGGCTCATCACAGAAAATACAGAGTAACACGGAGTATGCAGAGTATACAGATTTATTATATAATTATTAGTTATGAACGTAGAAACTGTCAGAGAATACTGCCTCAGCAAGAAAGGAGCAACTGAATCTTTCCCTTTCGATGATGTGTCACTTGTCATAAAAGTGATGAATAAGATGTTTGCCCTTATTGATCTGGAAGGAGCAAACAGTATTGCATTAAAATGTGATCCGGAAAAAGCGATTGAACTGCGCGAACATTATGCCGGCATCGAAGGAGCTTATCATTTCAACAAGAAATACTGGAACAGCGTCCGCTTCGACAGTGATGCAGATGATAAACTTATAAAAGAACTGATCGATCATTCTTATGATGAAGTAATCAAGAAGTTTACTAAAAAGCTA
Source organism: Bacteroides caccae (assembly GCF_002222615.2). Taxonomy (NCBI): domain Bacteria; kingdom Pseudomonadati; phylum Bacteroidota; class Bacteroidia; order Bacteroidales; family Bacteroidaceae; genus Bacteroides; species Bacteroides caccae. The sequence continues at coordinate 67,312 of NZ_CP022412.2, forward strand.
CGTACAGAATATGATGCGCTCCCCTAAACGATTTCCGGTCCCATTGGTTCATATCAATGAAACGAACTCTACCAACAATTATTTGCAAGCTCTTTGCGCACGACAACAAACAGAAGAGTTCACCACTGTGGTTGCAGACTTTCAAACGTCCGGACGAGGACAACGTGGCAATTCGTGGGAAGCAGAACCTGATAAGAACCTTCTTTTCAGTTTTGTGATTTTTCCAGTCTTTTTGGAAGCCAGACAACAGTTCCTTATCTCTCAAATTGTATCATTAGCAATCAAGGAAGAACTGGATACTTACACCACCAATATTTCTATTAAATGGCCGAACGATATTTATTGGAAAGATAAGAAAATATGCGGAATGTTGATAGAAAATGACTTAATGGGAAGAAATATCAGCCAAAGCATTGCAGGAGTAGGAATAAATATCAATCAGGAAGTGTTTCACAGCTCTGCTCCCAATCCCGTATCATTATTTCAGATCACAGGAAAACAATATGATATATTCAATATATTAGAGCATATAATGCTACGTATTCAAATTTATTACGACTTACTTCAAAAAAACAATACGGCACTCATAACCGCCCAATATGAAAGGTCGCTTTTTAGAAAAGAGGGAATGTACCGGTATAAAGACGTCAATGGCGAATTTATGGCTAATATTGTTTGTGTTGAACCTGAAGGAAGACTCATTTTAGAGGACGAAACACAAACAAAAAGAGGTTATATGTTTAAAGAAGTGGAATATTTATTGAAATAAGTAGTCCACGAACTGATTTAAACATTATCTTTGGAACCAATGTTTTATATGAAAAACTCCCTTATTTATGAAAACAAGATTAATTTTCCTGCTTCCATTATTATGGTTGCTTATTGGCTGTGAAGATTCCGAACCGGAGTCAAAACCGGATTCCACCGATCCTCCACTAATAGAATATCATTATGAACTTCCAGTTGTCTTTCATGTTCTCTATCAGAATGAACAACAGAATATTAAAAAAGGACGAATTCAGGAGATCATAACAGACTGCAATAAATATTATCAAAATCGTTTGGGCAGTAACAGCGTAGATATGAACCTTGAATTTGTTCTCGCCACAGAAAATCCTCAAGGGGTAAAACTTGATGAGCCCGGTGTACATCCAATTCAAGTAAGCAATCCTGTGCAAGACTGTGAGGTTTTTATGACAGACAAAGCTAATCTTAAATATTTGTGGGATACCGACAAATACATAAATATCATGCTTTACCCTTTCAAGCAAGATGAGAATTCTGAAGGTGTAATTTTAGGTATATCTCATTTACCATATACAATCAAGCCCGATTATCTAGAAGGACTAAATCAATTAAATGGTATTCCCAGCCACAGTTCGCTCAAATATCCTCATTGTATTTCTATTAATAATACATATATAAACAGTACACCAAGTAATGAATCTAAAAAAATATATAGTTCTACTGATATAGTGGCAACAATCGCCCATGAATTAGCCCATTATCTCGGATTATTCCATACATTCTCCGAATCGGATGATGAAGGACTTAATACATGTATGGACACAGACTATTGCGATGACACTCCAACCTATGATAGAGAAGCATATAGCAATTGGATGCAAAGTTATATCGAATCAAAGAACGGCATAAAGAACATGAGTCTTAGCGAATTTAACAAATTGTTTGAACGAAAAGACTGCGTCACTAATCTAACATCCACTCCAAACAACATAATGGACTATGATATATCTTGGGTAAACCGTTTCACTCCCAATCAACAAGAACGTATTCGCTATGTGTTGATGCATAGTCCTCTCGTTCCCGGTCCCAAAGTAGAAAGAACAACTACTCGTACGCTATCCGGGGAACAGGAACTTCCGATGAGAATGATAAAATAGCATTTATAATAGAAAAAGAGGTGAACCGCTTAGCGCTTCACCTCTTTTTCTATTATAAATATCTTGTCCAACGTCTTTTGCGCCTCCGTAGAAGGAAACCTTAAAACAACCTTCTGCAAAGAATTTCTTGCCTTTTCATATCCCGTAGCAAATAATTTCGATAATCCATCGCGGTATCGTGCGTACTGCATCTTTGTAGGGGAAGAAATTTTCTTATAATCGGTTTCCAACTTCTTTTTCTCCTGTTCCGCCATTAGATAATAATAATTACCCAAGAAGATGTTAGCAGCTAAGTTGTCCGCATCCAGTTGCAATATCGTCTCATACATTCGCAAAGCATCCTTTTCCTGCCCACGACATACCTGCATTTCTGCACAAGATTCCAGATAAGCTACATTATTGGGAGCCTTTTGAAGTAATTCTTTATAGAACAGATAAGCTTTGTCGTAATTTCGTTTCTTTCTAAATGCAATAGCCAGCTCGTTAGCCAACTTCACACTAATCTCACTGCTCTTATCAATATTTGTCCAATAATACATTTCCGTACGATCTATATTCAAGCTAATCGTTTGACGGAAATAGCTCATAGCCTGCCCTTGCTGCCCGGCTTCAATAGCGGCAGACACTTTCTGCAACATCTCATCAACCGACTGTGCATTCAGCATCAGCGGCAATGAAAACAGAGACAAAAAAAATATAGTTAAGGTTCTCATAATCCGTTACATTGCTATTTAGTTCGTGACACACAAAGATACAACAAAAAAATAAAAAACGTACCTTTGTTCACAAAAAGAACAATCATTTAGATAAAAGTGTTTCTACAAGATGATAAATATAAAATTGTACTCCGAAAACAGACGCATATTACAGATTGCCATACCGTCCATTATATCGAATATCACCGTCCCTTTACTGGGATTGATTGACGTAACTATCGTCGGTCACCTCGGTTCTCCGGCCTATATCGGAGCCATTGCCGTAGGAGGAATGTTATTCAACATCATCTACTGGATTTTCGGTTTCCTCCGTATGGGGACGAGCGGCATGACCTCGCAGGCTTACGGGCAACATGACTTGAATGAAATCACCCGGTTATTACTCCGCTCCGTCGGCGTCGGTCTATCCATTGCAATCTGTCTGTTAATACTCCAGTATCCTATCCTAAAACTTGCATTTACTTTTATACAGACGACTCCGGAAGTTGAACAACTGGCAACCACCTATTTCTATATCTGTATCTGGGGAGCACCTGCCATGTTAGGGTTGTATGGATTTGCAGGCTGGTTTATCGGAATGCAAAATTCACGTTTCCCGATGTATATCGCCATTACGCAAAATATCGTCAATATCACAGCCAGCTTATGCCTTGTCTATCTGCTGGACATGAAAGTGGCAGGAGTAGCTACCGGAACCCTTATCGCCCAATATGCAGGGTTCATAATGGCAATATTACTATATATCCGTTATTACAGCAAACTCCGCAAACGAATTGCCTGGCGGGAGATATGGCAGAAACAAGCTATGTACCGCTTCTTTCAGGTCAACCGGGATATATTCTTCCGTACACTTTGCTTGGTTATCGTCACTATGTTTTTCACTTCAGCCGGAGCCGCACAAGGCGAGATCGTATTAGCCGTAAACACATTGCTCATGCAATTATTCACTCTCTTTTCTTATATCATGGACGGTTTTGCTTATGCCGGTGAAGCGTTAGCAGGACGTTATATAGGCGCAAGAAACCAACCGGCTCTCCGTAACACAGTCAATCACCTGTTCTATTGGGGCGTCGGTCTTTCTGCAGCATTCACCCTTTTGTATGCAATAGGCGGAAAAGGCTTTCTCGAATTACTGACTAATGACACTTCAGTAATAAACGCTTCCGACACCTACTTCTATTGGGCACTCGCCATTCCGTTGGCCGGTTTTTCCGCTTTTCTGTGGGACGGAGTTTTTATCGGTGCCACTGCCACCCGTTCCATGCTTTATTCAATGCTGATTGCTTCTGCCAGCTTTTTCCTCGTCTACTATGCTTTCCATGACTTTTTAGGCAATCATGCTTTGTGGCTCGCTTTCCTCATTTATCTTTCATTGAGAGGAATTGTACAAACCTTTATCGGAAGGCAAATCGTGAGAAAAGTAATCGTACCGCAATGAGGCTATCCAATAAATTATCTCTATATTTGCGGCAAATAATAAAATAAAAAAGGTATGGCAAAGTATAAAAGAGTCTTGCTGAAATTAAGCGGAGAAAGCCTTATGGGCGAAAAGCAATATGGCATTGATGAAAAAAGACTGGCAGAATATGCTGCACAAATCAAAGAAATTCATGAACAAGGCGTACAGATCGGCATCGTGATTGGCGGAGGAAACATTTTCCGTGGTTTGAGTGGAGCCAATAAAGGATTCGACCGTGTGAAAGGCGACCAAATGGGGATGCTGGCAACTGTTATCAATAGTCTGGCATTGAGTTCGGCCTTGGTAGCTGCCGGGGTGAAAGCCCGTGTGCTTACAGCAGTCCGCATGGAACCGATCGGCGAATTTTATAGTAAGTGGAAAGCGATCGAACACATGGAAAACGGTGAAATCGTCATCATGTCTGCAGGAACGGGAAATCCTTTCTTTACTACCGATACAGGATCTTCATTGAGAGGAATCGAAATCGAGGCAGACGTGATGCTGAAAGGGACTCGTGTGGACGGCATTTATACAGCCGACCCGGAGAAAGACCCTACGGCAATCAAGTTCCACGACATCACTTACGATGAAGTGCTGAAACGTGGCCTGAAAGTAATGGATCTGACGGCTACTTGTATGTGCAAAGAAAACAACCTGCCCATTGTCGTTTTCGACATGGATACGGTAGGCAATCTGAAAAAAGTAATCAGCGGAGAAGAAATAGGTACAATTGTACACAACTAATTATAAAAAGAGGACGTTCCCGGTAAATAAGGGAATTAGGATTTATTATAGCGATGAGCGATAGACAGAGCATATATACTCTCCTATCGCATTATCGCTATTAATTTCTATAAATTTCTTCAACAAATCCGAGAAGCCGGATTTTACCTGCCCCCTGTTTATCTGTACAAGACGAGAAACTCCCAAGCATTGGATAGGATACAATGAAAAAGGCGATTTGGTTCTAAGGGTACAATTTCTTCCGTGCATATAGTTTCCCTATTTGCCTAAGAATTATTCTTCCGGCTACACTTATTTAATCTTCCGATCGCATAAACAGGATTAGTTTTATGCAGCCAAAATAATAGTTTTTAGCACACGAAAGATTAAATTATACTATCAACAGGCTAAACACTTGTTTATCATCAGTGAACTGTGTACTTTTGCACGCCATTTTAAAGACTTAAAGCAATGAACAGCAAAACCAAAGGTTTTATTTATGGAGCGATTGCCGCCGCAAGTTACGGTATGAATCCTCTTTTTACACTCCCGCTCTATGCAGCCGGCATGAGCGTCGATACTGTTTTATTTTATCGTTACTTTTTTGCTGTCATCGTACTAGGGATACTGATGAAGATGCAGCATCAATCTTTCGCCCTTCGTAAAGCGGATATTCTTCCGCTGGTTATTATGGGATTGTTGTTTTCGTTTTCTTCCTTACTACTGTTCATGAGCTACAACTATATGGATGCAGGAATCGCGTCAACGATCCTGTTCGTTTATCCGGTAATGGTAGCGGTCATTATGGGAGCGTTCTTTAAAGAGAAGATTTCAGCAATCACCGTCTTTTCCATTCTACTGGCTCTCGCCGGCATTGCCCTGCTTTATCAGGGAGACGGAGGCAAACCGTTGTCTACCATTGGAATCATCTTTGTCCTGCTATCATCGCTATCTTATGCCATATATATAGTAGGTGTCAACCGCTCGACACTGAAAAACCTATCGACAACAAAACTCACTTTTTACGCTATTTTGTTCGGTCTGTCGGTCTACATCGTCCGTCTGAACTTCCTGACGGATTTGCAAGTGATACCTACCGCGTGGCTCTGGGGAGATGTATTGGCACTGGCTATCCTGCCTACTGCCGTATCACTGGTTTGCACAGCATTGGCTATCCATTACATAGGTTCCACTCCGACCGCCATACTGGGGGCTCTGGAACCTGTGACCGCTTTATTTTTCGGTGTCCTTCTGTTTCACGAAAAGCTGACACCCCGCTTAATGGTCGGTATTCTGATGATTATTACAGCAGTTACCCTAATCATCATCGGTAAGTCACTCATAAAAAAGATGAGTATGCTGTTGCAGGTGAACAAAAAATAATATACTTTTGCTACTTAATCAATCGAATAGCAACTTTAATTATCAAAAAATATGGTAGACGTAAAGACTTGCCTTGACAATGCACAAGAGAAAATGGATATGGCCATTATGTATCTGGAAGAAGCGCTGGCACATATCCGCGCCGGAAAAGCGAGTACCCGACTGTTGGACGGTATCCGCGTAGATTCTTACGGAAGCATGGTTCCTATCAGCAATGTAGCAGCCGTAACGACTCCTGATGCACGCAGCATCACTATCAAGCCGTGGGACAAAAGTATGTTCCGTGTAATCGAAAAAGCCATTATCGACTCTGATCTCGGCATCATGCCCGAAAACAATGGTGAAATAATCCGTATCGGTATTCCCCCATTGACCGAAGAACGTCGTAAACAACTGGCCAAACAGTGTAAAGGAGAAGGTGAAACTGCCAAAGTGAGCGTACGCAACGCCCGCCGTGACGGTATCGACGCACTGAAAAAAGCTGTAAAAGACGGATTGGCAGAAGATGAACAGAAGAATGCGGAAGCCAAACTGCAAAAAATCCACGATAAGTATATCAAGCAAATAGATGATATGCTGGCTGAAAAGGATAAAGAAATCATGACCGTTTAAAAAACAAAAAGCAAGTGCACGGATTAGTAATCAAAAACACAGGCAGTTGGTACCAGGTGAAAACCGACGACGGACAATTTATTGAATGTAAGATCAAAGGTAATTTCCGGTTAAAAGGGATTCGCAGTACCAATCCGATAGCCGTGGGCGACCGTGTTCAGATTATAACCAATCAAGAGGGCACTGCTTTTATCAACGAAATAGAAGATAGGAAGAACTACATCATCCGTCGTTCTTCCAATCTTTCTAAACAATCGCATATACTTGCCGCCAACCTCGACCAATGTATGTTGGTGGTAACTGTCAACTATCCCGAGACTTCCACCATTTTTATCGACCGTTTTCTTGCGTCCGCAGAAGCCTATCGGGTTCCCGTCAAATTAGTATTTAATAAGGTAGACGTTTACAACGAAGAAGAATTGCATTATCTGGACGCACTTATTAACCTGTATACGCATATCGGCTACCCTTGTTTCAAGGTTTCCGCAAAGAACGGTGACGGAATAGACGAAATCAAAAAGGCGCTCGAAGGTAAGATTACTCTTTTCTCCGGACATTCGGGTGTAGGGAAATCGACTCTTATCAATGCTATACTGCCGGGAATTGAAACAAAAACCGGCGAAATCTCCACTTATCACAATAAGGGAATGCATACCACCACTTTCTCCGAAATGTTCCCGGTAGACGGAGACGGATATATTATTGATACTCCGGGCATCAAAGGTTTCGGAACATTCGATATGGAGGAAGAAGAAATTGGTCATTATTTTCCTGAAATATTCAAAGTTTCCGCCGAGTGCAAATATGGCAACTGCACGCATCGTCACGAACCGGGATGTGCTGTGCGCAAAGCGGTAGAGGAGCATTTAATCAGCGAATCTCGCTATGCTTCTTATCTGAATATGCTGGAGGATAAAGAAGAAGGAAAGTACCGGGCTGCTTACTAGCACTCTTTTTTTCTTTCGATTGATTAACTCTTTTTTACCATTTCTCTCATTAAACCTTTCCTTTCAGAGAGTGTCTAAGTTTGTGAAGATATTATATAACATGCTATACATACGATACTAAACCATGAATAAGAAAACTAAATGGGGCATCATTATCCTCGTTGGTGCCGGAATTATCGGAGGAGGAATCTACTCACAATTACCAAAGAAAAACGACGAACTGGTAGCCGCCGACAAAGTAATGGGTGGTAATCAAAAAAAAGGAAAACAAATCTTAAACGTAAATGCCAAAGTCATAAAACCACAATTATTGACGGATGAATTTACGACTACCGGTGTACTTCTACCAGATGAAGAAGTAGATTTGTCTTTCGAAACTTCCGGAAAAATAGTCGAAATCAACTTTGAAGAAGGTACGTCTGTCAAGAAAGGCCAGTTACTAGCCAAGGTAAACGACCGACAGTTACAGGCACAACTACAACGACTGGTTTCACAACTGAAACTGGCAGAAGACCGTGTTTTCCGTCAGGACGCCCTGCTGAAACGGGATGCAGTCAGCAAGGAAGCCTACGAACAAGTTAAGACAGATTTAGCAACGCTGAATGCCGATATTGAAATAGTGAAAGCGAATATCGAATTGACCGAGCTCCGTGCCCCGTTTGACGGGATTATCGGACTCCGACAGGTCAGTGTCGGCACGTACGCCTCTCCGACCACTGTCGTTGCGAAGTTGACTAAAATCGCCCCGCTGAAAGTAGAGTTCTCCGTACCGGAACGTTATGCCAAGCAGATTAAAAAAGGAACCAACCTGAATTTCAGCGTTGAAGGTAAACTAGATGCCTTCGGCGCACAAGTATATGCAGTAGAATCGGCAATCGACCCGAATCTGCACCAATTCACAGCCCGCGCACTTTATCCGAATGTAAACCACATCCTGCTGCCGGGACGCTATACCAGTGTTTTATTGAAAAAGGAAGAGATTCCCGATGCAATCGCTATCCCTACGGAAGCTATTGTGCCGGAAATGGGGAAAGATAAAGTCTACCTGTATAAATCGGGGAAAGCCGAACCGGTGGATATTATTACCGGTATCCGTACAGCATCCGAAGTGCAAGTGATAAGAGGACTACACATGGGAGATACAATCATTACTTCAGGAACACTGCAGCTCCGCACCGGACTGGCTGTGAAACTTGATAACATTGATTAATACCAGCGCCTTATGAATATATCCGAATTAAGTATACGCCGCCCGGTATTAGCCACTGTATTGACAATCATTATTCTCCTGTTCGGATTTATCGGATACAATTATCTGGGTGTCCGCGAATATCCGTCAGTAGATAATCCGATTATCTCTGTTAGTTGCTCATATCCGGGAGCTAATGCCGATGTTATCGAAAATCAGATAACCGAACCATTGGAACAGAATATCAATGGTATCCCCGGTATCCGTTCTTTATCCAGTGTCAGCCAGCAAGGACAAAGTCGTATTACCGTAGAGTTTGAATTGTCTGTCGACCTGGAAACCGCCGCAAACGACGTTCGTGATAAAGTTTCACGTGCACAACGTTATTTACCTCGCGACTGTGACCCTCCTACCGTATCAAAAGCGGATGCGGACGCCATGCCTATCTTAATGGTTGCTCTTCAAAGTGACAAACGTTCGCTGCTGGAGTTGAGTGAAATCGCAGATTTGACAGTCAAAGAACAGTTGCAAACAATTTCCGATGTAAGTAGTGTGTCTATCTGGGGAGAGAAACGTTACTCCATGCGTCTCTGGCTCGACCCTGTGAAAATGGCAGGTTACGGAATTACTCCTATCGATGTAAAAAATGCAGTTGACAATGAAAACGTAGAACTTCCTTCCGGTAGTATCGAAGGAAATACTACCGAGTTGACGATCCGTACATTAGGACTGATGCACACGGCAGATGAATTCAATGACTTGATTATCAAGGAGGAGAACAACCGAATTGTACGTTTCAGTGACATCGGACGTGCCGAGTTGGGGCCAGCCGACATCAAGAGCTACATGAAGATGAACGGCGTACCCATGGTCGGCGTGGTAGTAATTCCACAGCCGGGTGCAAACCATATTGAAATCGCCGACGCTGTATACCAGCGTATGGAACAAATGAAAAAAGACTTGCCGGAAGACGTGCACTATAATTATGGGTTTGATAACACCAAATTTATTCGTGCGTCTATCAATGAGGTTAAGTCTACTGTATATGAGGCTTTTGTACTCGTTATCATCATCATCTTCCTTTTCCTGCGCGACTGGCGTGTGACACTGGTACCATGTATCGTGATTCCCGTTTCCCTTATCGGAGCATTCTTCGTTATGTATCTGGCGGGATTCTCTATTAATGTACTTTCCATGCTTGCCATTGTGTTGTCCGTGGGACTGGTGGTGGACGATGCGATTGTTATGACGGAGAATATCTACATCCGCATTGAAAAGGGAATGAGCCCGAAAGAGGCAGGGATCGAAGGAGCGAAAGAGATTTTCTTTGCTGTTATTTCAACGACGATCACACTGGTTGCCGTATTCTTCCCGATTGTCTTCATGGACGGTATGACGGGGCGGTTATTCCGAGAGTTCAGTATCGTAATTTCGGGTTCGGTTATCATTTCTTCGTTCGCGGCACTGACTTTCACTCCGATGTTGGCAACCAAACTACTTATCAAACGGGAAAAGCAAAGCTGGTTCTATGCAAAGACCGAACCGTTCTTTGAAGGCATGAACCGGCTATACAGCCGTTCGCTAGCTGCTTTCTTGAACAAACGTTGGATTGCCCTTCCTTTCACTTTTATTACTATTTGCCTGATTGGAGTTCTGTGGAATGCTATTCCTGCGGAAATGGCTCCTCTTGAAGACCGTTCTCAAATCAGTATCAACACACGAGGTGCAGAGGGTGTCACTTACGAATATATTCGGGATTATACGGAAGATATCAACCAGCTTGTCGATTCCATTCTTCCTGACGCAGAATCTGTTACCGCCCGTGTATCCAGTGGTAGCGGAAACGTGCGTATCACGCTGAAAGACATGAAAGATCGTAACTACACGCAAATGGAAGTTGCCGAAAAGATTTCGAAAGAAATACGGAGCAAGACAATGGCACGTTCGTTTGTGCAACAGCAGTCTTCTTTCGGAGGACGTCGTGGAAGTATGCCTGTCCAGTATGTGCTTCAAGCTACTAATCTGGAGAAGCTGGAAGAAGTACTGCCCAAGTTTATGGCTAAAGTATATGAGAATCCGGTCTTTCAGATGGCAGACGTAGACTTGAAGTTCAGTAAGCCGGAAGCCCGTATTCAGATTAACCGTGACAAGTCCAGTATCATGGGAGTTAGTACCAAGAATATTGCTCAAACATTGCAATATGGATTGAGTGGCCAGCGTATGGGATATTTCTATATGAACGGAAAGCAATACGAGATTCTCGGCGAGATCAATCGTCAGCAGAGGAATAAGCCGGCCGATTTGAAAGCCATTTATGTTCGCAGCAGCAATGGGGATATGATTCAGTTGGACAACTTGATTGAGTTGGAAAGTGGTATCGCTCCTCCAAAGTTATACCGGTATAACCGATTTGTATCAGCTACTATTTCCGCAGGATTGGCAGACGGAAAAACGATCGGACAAGGACTAGACGAAATGGATAAGATTGCCAAGGAAACATTGGACGACACGTTCCGAACAGCTTTGGCGGGTGACTCCAAAGAATATCGTGAGAGTTCTTCCAGTCTGATGTTTGCCTTTGTCTTGGCTATTCTTCTGATTTACCTGATTCTGGCTGCGCAATTCGAGAGTTTTAAAGATCCATTGATTATCATGTTGACAGTACCGTTGGCTATTGCCGGAGCATTGGTATTCATGTATTTCGGAGATATAACAATGAATATTTTCAGTCAGATTGGTATTATTATGCTGATTGGTCTAGTGGCAAAGAACGGTATCCTGATTGTAGAATTTGCCAATCAGAAACAGGAGGCCGGAGAGGATAAAATGAGTGCTATCAAAGATGCCGCCCTGCAACGTCTCCGCCCGATTCTTATGACAAGCGCTTCTACGGTTCTGGGACTTATCCCGTTGGCATTCGCCACCGGAGAAGGCTGTAATCAGCGTATTGCCATGGGTACGGCAGTAGTAGGTGGTATGGTCGTTTCTACCCTACTTACCATGTATATCGTACCGGCTATTTACAGTTATATCTCGACCAATCGAATCAAAAAACTAACCGAATGAAACAGAAAGGAATTTGCATGAAACGTATCATATATATAGTTACCGCATGTGCCTTCTTGTCAGTTTCTACTGCGAAGGCGCAACAAGTCCTCACACTGAAAGAGTGTTTGGAGGAAGGACTGCAAAACAATTACTCGTTGCGCATCGTCCATAACGAGGAACAAATCAGCAAGAACAATGCAACGTTAGGGAATGCAGGATACTTCCCTACATTGGATTTCTCTGCCGGATATACCGGAAACCTGGATAATATTGAAAGTAAGGCCCGTGCCACCGGAGAGATTACAAAAAACAATGGGGTCTATGACCAGACCGTCAACGTCGGGCTTAACCTCAACTGGACTATTTTCGACGGATTCAATATCAGTACAACGTACAAACAGTTGAAGGAATTGGAACGTCAGGGAGAAACTAACACCCGTATCGCCATTGAGGATTTCATTGCGGACCTGACCTCGGAATATTATAACTTTATCCAACAGAAGATCCGTCTGAAAAACTTTCATTATGCAATGTCGCTCTCCAAAGAACGCCTGCGTATAGCAGAAGCGAGTCATCTTGTCGGAAAGTTCTCAGGATTGGATTATCAACAGGCGAAAGTAGACTTCAATGCAGACAGTGCTCAATATATCAAACAACAGGAATTGCTGCACTCATCGCGTATCCAGTTAAATGAGCTAATGGCTAACAAGAATGTTAATCAGGCTATTATAATCAAAGACTCCACGATCGACGTACATGGGGATTTGAAATTTGAGGAGTTATGGAATGGCACACTGGCAACGAACGCTTCTTTACTGAAAGCAGATCAGAATACGGTACTTGCGCAATTGGATTATAAAAAGGTAAATTCACGTAACTATCCGTACCTTAAACTGAATACGGGATATGGATATACCTTTAATAAGTACGATATTAATGCAACCAGCCGGAGGGGAAACTTGGGCTTCAATGCCGGAGTAACTGTCGGATTTAATATATTCGACGGCAACCGCCGCCGTGAAAAGCGGAATGCAACCCTTGCCTTCAAGAACCGCCGTCTGGAACGTCAGGAATTGGAGCTTGCCCTTCGCTCCGACCTTAGTAATTTATGGCAGGCTTATCGCAACAACCTTCAATTACTGAATCTGGAACGTCAGAACCTCGTAACTGCCAAAGATAATCACGATATTGCCATGGATCGTTATATACAGGGAGACCTTTCCGGTTTTGAGGTACGTGAAGCACAAAAGAGTTTGCTGGATGCAGAAGAACGCATCCTCTCCGCAGAATATAACACCAAACTTTGCGAGATCTCTTTGCTGCAAATCAGCGGAAAGATTACAAAATACCTGGAAGAATAGAAAAACTACGTGAATAATAAACGATGAACGGTGAACACAACTGGCAGCATATTGCGCAGTTTGTTCACCGTTTATCGCGTTTATAGTATATCGTTTTACAGATTATCCCATGATGTATTTAGCAGGTTTACCGATACGATTCACCAAGTTTACAATCAACCAGGACACCAGAAAAGCGACTATCGCAGCTATCGGTATCTGTAAAGGAATAGGTATATTGAGTGTTCTTACCAATACCACTGACGGACCGGTAAAGAAGTAATGTATCATATAGACACCGAAACCACATACGGTCAGGTTAGCCAATGCCTTCCGTACTCTTTCCGAACGGACATTGACTTTCTTAGCCAACATAAATACAGGAATTGTCATCATCACCACATTGAGAGAACAATAGGTAAAAAAGAGTTCCAACATTTCGTCCGTACAATCCGGCAAAGCTGTCATGTAACGGAAACCAAAGAACGTCACGACATACCCCACCACAAACATCGGAATACCGATTGCCAATGTTTTCTTCAGGCTCCAATCGAGATCTTTCAGATAATGTCCTAACAATAAGTATCCGTTGAAACCGGCAAATGCATATAACATTCCAAAAGAATTCCAAGAGCAAGAGCCCCATAAGTAAGGGGAAACAAACTGATAATAATAAGGTAGCAACAATGTCACTCCCCAAGCCAGCAAGAACATTAACTTAGCCCGTTGCGAAGCTTTTTCCACCCATGCCGAAAAAACAGGCAGGTAAAGATAGAGTCCGATAAGCAGATAGATATACCACATGTGCACTGCCAAAAGGGAGAAGTTAAAAGGAATTGTCAGAATGTATTGTATAGTTACTGAAAGGGATTGCTGCATCACTTCTTCACCGGAATAAGGAAAGAAATCAAGGATAATCTTTGGGGCTAACCCCAATAAGCCGGTAATCCAAGGGAAAAGATTATAGATAATAGACCAAATTAAGAACGGATAAAAAACACGGGGAATACGTTTTTTATAAAAAGTAGAAGCGTCACCCCGGACAGGCAAGAGCAATGCGCCTGTAATCATTACAAACAGAGGCACACACGGACGAAGTACAGCACCGTAAATGGCTCCCCACAATTTTATTTCCCCAATATTGGGAGCTGTGCCCGGATAGAAGTTGAATGGGTCGGTACAATGGCAGCAAACAACTGTAAACATGGCAATAAGGCGTACTACATCCAACCAGACGATATGTTGGTTCTTCGGATTGTTTAATTCGATTGTCGGTGGTTTCATAATAGTTAGTGATTAGAAAAAGAGAGTTAGTAAAAAAGGGATGCCTATACGAATTTGACAGGTATCCCTTAAATAAATCATTTATTGAATCAGAACTGCAAACAAATTATTTAGTGCAATTCCACGGTTTTAACTGTTTGAAGAAGTCATTGCCCTTATCATCTACCAGAATGAATGCCGGGAAATCTTCTACTTCAATCTTCCAGATAGCTTCCATGCCCAGTTCCGGATATTCCACACATTCGATGCTCTTGATATTATTTTGAGCAAGGATAGCTGCCGGACCACCGATAGAGCCCAGATAGAAACCACCATATTTCTGACAAGCATCCGTCACTTGCTGGCTACGGTTACCTTTCGCCAACATAACCATGCTGCCACCGTGACTCTGGAACAGTTCCACATACGAATCCATACGTCCTGCAGTAGTCGGGCCCATTGAACCACAAGCCATGCCTTCCGGAGTTTTTGCCGGACCTGCATAGTAGATAGGATGATCCTTAATGTATTGAGGCAGGTCCTCGCCACGGTCCAAACGTTCTTTCAGCTTGGCGTGAGCAATATCACGACCTACGATAATCGTACCATTCAATGACAAACGGGTAGATACCGGATATTTAGTCAACTCTTTCAGTATTTCGGACATCGGACGGTTCAGGTCAATCTTCACAACATCGCCTTCGCCTGCCTTACGTAATTCTGCCGGGATAAGTTCGCCCGGATTTGAATCCAGTTTCTCAATCCAGATACCTTCTTTATTGATTTTACATTTGATGTTACGGTCGGCAGAGCAAGATACTCCCAAACCTACCGGGCAAGAAGCACCATGGCGGGGCAAACGAATGATACGTACGTCATGAGCCAGATATTTACCACCGAATTGAGCGCCAAGGCCAATCTTGTGAGCTTCTGCCAATACTTCTTTCTCCAGTTCGACATCACGGAATGCACGACCGTATTCGTTTCCTGTTGTCGGCAGGTTATCATAGAAATGAGTAGAAGCCAGCTTCACTGTCAGCAAATTCTTTTCGGCAGAAGTACCGCCGATAACGAAAGCGATATGGTAAGGAGGGCAAGCGGCAGTTCCCAATGTTTTCATCTTTTCAACCAGGAACGGAACCAATGTACCCGGATTCAGAATAGCCTTTGTTTCCTGATACAAATATGTTTTGTTGGCAGAACCACCTCCTTTTGTTACACAAAGAAATTCATACTCCATACCTTCAGTAGCCTCAATGTCAATCTGTGCAGGAAGGTTACATTTTGTATTTACCTCATCATACATATTCAGAGGTGCATTCTGAGAGTAACGCAGATTTTCTTCAGTATATGTTTTGTAAACACCCAGCGAAAGAGCCTCTTCGTCAGAATACCCTGTCCATACCTGCTGTCCTTTTTCACCGTGAATAATAGCAGTACCGGTATCCTGGCAGAATGGAAGTATACCTTTCGATGCCACTTCTGCATTACGCAGGAAAGTCAGTGCCACGTACTTGTCATTCTCGCTGGCTTCCGGATCGCTCAAGATTTTTGCTACCTGTTCGTTGTGCGAACGACGAAGCATAAATGATACATCACGGAAAGCAGCATTGGCCATTGCAGTCAAACCTTCTTTCTCAATTTTCAGGATAGGGTTTCCTTCAAACTCACTTACCGACACATAGTCTTTCGTAAGCAGATAATACTCAGTTGTATCTTTTCCCTTTTCAAACATGGGTTGATACTTAAACGGAGGTGTTGCCATAAGTTTCTTATTTTATTACGTAATGTTAGTTAGTGAGGCAAAGGTAATAATTAAGAATGAAGAATGAGAAAGGAAAGAAGAAGAATTAAGAATGAATAACGGAGAATGACGAGGTACAAATGAAGACGGTGAACGAATTGTACTTTATTGTACAATGTCCACCGCTCATCGATTCATAGTTTGGTTCACTTATTGTATATGTTCGATTCGTTTAATCAGTTCATTTCCTAAAGCAGTTTTGTCCTCGATGTGTTTCAAAACTGCAGTCACGAATGTATTGCTTTCAAAGTCACCACGTACTTGTTCGAAATCCTGTTTCATATCATCGCGAGAACCATCAACACCGAATCCGGTCATTGAAGAAAGCGAGAACTCTTTCTTTGCGTCTTCATAAACCATTTTATCCAACCCTACCACAGCCTTCTGCCATGCTTTCACGATAGTAACCACGTCCTGAGCAGTTACCGTTTCCGGATTCAAGCCATAAAATTCCTGAATCTTATTATATGCCCAGGTCCATTCATACGTGTAATAGTTTTCATGCATTTCCGCAAAACTGGCATTAATAGATTTCAGGCGGTTAATAGAGCCGTTTTCGATACCGTCCAACAATCGGTCTATTTCACTCTTGGGAGCAATCAGTCCGGAGATGTCCACCCATTCGCCGACACCGATTTCCGTATCCGGTTTCAGGCGCTGGCGGATTTCGTCATTACTTTGGAAATTAATGCCTTCCAACCGTTTTATGATAGAGTTCCCCAAGAATTTGTTGATGGCAATTTCATAGAAACGAATCCCGTTATTCAAAGAAGAATTCTTGATCTTTGCACTCTGGTAAGAGTAGATTTCAGAGGTTTCGCCGGATACCCGTTTCAATTCCTTCAAAATAGAACGTCCCTTGAACATCTTTTGAATGGTATATGGACTCAAAAGGTTATAATTGATATAATCAAGCCGGTTCGGATCTTTCCGTTTGTCACGTTTCGGCCATTTCTGGGCGTCACGGATTGTCCCGACACTTCTCAGATTCACTCCGGGAACCAGATAAGTGGTATTCCGTTGTTCTATCAAATAGGAGAAAGGAAGATTGGAAGTGTCGGCATGGTTTACATGACGTCCCATTACCAAAGAAAAAGCTCCGACACGTGCCGGCCATAAGATATATGAATCAGAAGTCGTTTTTGCCCCTCTTTCCATGGTCCCCTGATGAATCGGTCCCAACTTATACATATGATTACTCTGATTAGATCCCGAACCTGCATTCATGAATGAGAACATTCCGGCAATCAACAAAGTCGATTTATGGTGAGTCACCGTGAAAGGGCCTGCGAAGATAGCGCACGCTTCTCCATTTTCTCCCTGGCAGTTGCTAAAGAATAACGAGTCGGAAGCAGAATAATTGTGTCCCAGTTTACAAGCTTGTCCGACAAAGCAACGGCTTAGCATCGTTCCGTCGTCCACGTCTGAACCGGAAGAGATAATAAAGTCGTCGCAGATCACCCCGTGACCGATATGCACAGGTGTCGTCACATTACTATTGATACTGCCATTGGTCAGCCGACAGGTTCCACAGATGTGGCAATAATCACCAATCCTGACATTTCTGATTGAACCTGTATTAAGAATCATCACATGATCACCAATACTGCCGACAGTAGAAGCGTGCTTATTGGAATAGTAATCCGTAATCGCTTTCATGCGATTGATTAGTTCAGGACGATGACGGTACAACGCCAATATGTAGGCCTGATGCGCTGACAACTTGTCGTTAATGAGTACTTCACGCCCTCCTGTTTCATTAAGAACTGTCGCCTCTACCCCATTACCGAAAGTAGTAAGCCGGTCCACCAGAATGATATCCACATTCTCAATGAAGGTATCATTACCGATCTCATAATTAGCAATGTAGTTCTGAATGTTTTCAATGCAGCAGTTATCCCCTACTGTCACATTGTGCAAAGTTACATGACGTAATCCGGAATGTTTCCTGATGCCTCCCGGCAATGTAAATTCAGCATCCAATACACCCAGTTTCACTTCTCCCGAAAAACGGGTGTGATGAACGTACTCACAATTAAACCCCTCTGCAACTGATACATTTCCCCAATCATCAGCCAGACACGACTGGCTCTTTAACTGAAGCACTTCATCTTCAGTTAGTCTACGATAATCTTTCATATTAATAAATATAAGTAATGTGCCGCTTCCCCCAATCAGCAAAGCAGCACATTGATTAATTATTCCTCCTCTTCGTAGGTCTGATAAAGAAAATCGTTATAGGGGTATTTCTGAACGTGTAGTTCTTTCACTCGTTGATAAACTACGCTTTTCAGTTCGTCCATATTGATTCTTTCGCGGGCGGAAATAAAGAGACAGTTGTCTTCCATTTTTGCCATCCACGTCTTCATCAGTTCTTCGAGTGTTAAGTTTTCTTTCGTTCGGGGGGTAAGGTCATCCGGCGCTTTCTCCACATAGGTGTAAGCGTCTATTTTATTGAATACAAGTATCATGGGTTTGCCACCACCGCCAATTTCGGCAAGTGTCTTGTTTACCACTTCGATCTGTTCTTCAAATCCGGGGTGAGAAATATCGACTACATGCACAAGCAAATCCGCTTCACGCACCTCGTCGAGCGTCGACTTGAACGAATCGACCAAATCAGTCGGCAATTTACGGATAAATCCTACCGTATCGGATAACAAGAACGGCAGGTTATCGATAATCACTTTACGCACAGTGGTATCCAGAGTAGCAAATAGTTTGTTCTCGGCAAATACTTCGCTCTTCGAGAGAAGGTTCATCATGGTTGATTTTCCGACATTAGTGTAACCTACTAATGCAACGCGTATCATGCGTCCACGATTTTTGCGCTGGGTAGCTTTCTGCTTGTCAATCTCTGCCAAACGTTCTTTCAGTAACGACATACGGTTCAAGATGATACGGCGGTCCATTTCGAGTTGCGTTTCTCCCGGTCCGCGAAGCCCCACGGAACCTTTACCGCCACCGGCTCCGGAACCGCCTCCCTGGCGTTCCAAGTGAGTCCAGAGTCGTTGCAGGCGTGGCAACATATATTTATACTGGGCAAGTTCCACCTGCGTCTTTGCATTAGCAGTCTGAGCACGCATCGCGAATATATCGAGGATCAGTGATGTACGGTCAAGTATTTTAATTTTCAGCTCAGCTTCAATATTACGTATCTGTTTCGCAGAAAGTTCATCATCAAAGATAACCATTCCCACTTCACGTTCTTCTTCCTCCTCGTTCCGGATATATTGTTTAATCTCCTCCAATTTTCCTTTACCGACATAGGTCACCGAGTTAGCTGTCGGCAACTTCTGCGTAAATCGTTTCACTACTTCCGCCCCAGCCGTCTCGGCAAGGAACGCCAATTCATCCAGATACTCGTTCGTTTTACGCTCATCCTGCGTCTGAGTGATGAGTCCCACAAGCACTGCTATTTCTACTTTGGCTTCGGATATTACAAATTCTTTCATTCTTTACTTTTTTCTTTCCTATATAACACGGGGACAAAGATAATGATTTCAATGAGATAATAAAAGAGAGTATGCTTACGTTTTTTTAAAACGCGAACATACTCTCTATTTATTCTTGTCAAGAAGAAATGATCTATTTCTTCATGTTAATCGTCTTTCAAATATTGATTAGATTCGAATCACTCATCCTCAAGTATCAATTTAAAGTCATCCGGCACTGTAAGCACAGATTCTTTTTGTCCAATCAGACCATCCCCGTAATAATAGACATTGAGAGTCATCTTATGGCTTGTCGGATCATATTTAGAATCCACATCATCTACCCCTAAATAGTCCAATGAGCTAAATCCTAGGATATCTGATCCTTCTTCTGTCAAGTACCCGGTATTATAACTATCGAAAGCGACTCCATTGTTTTTCGGATTAATCGTGAAGAACAAATATTCATCCGGTTCACCAACTTCTTCTCCTGACTCTGCCAAAGCTTGCGAGAACGGATCAACAATGCGATAACGATTCTCGCCATCTACACGTTGTACTTTTACATTATATTCTTTACCAGCATTATATTCATCAAATACCCAGTCTTTGAAAGCAAATGTTCCCGAAACATCCACCCATTTCAAACATTGAACAGTGAAACTAGCATGTCCGTTTCCTTTATATGGATTAACGGCAGCAGCTTCCAATGAGATTTGAAACGAATACTCCTCTTTTAGCTGTGCTTTTTCAAAAGTTATAACCAGATCAGCCGTTGCCTGTCCGGCTGCAAAACTAACACTCTGAGGGATGTTGAAAATATTTTCCGTATTAGCCTGTACCTCAATTGCAACAGTTGCAGCCGCCTCTGTCTTATCCCGGCTAATTGTCAACGTCAGTTCTTTAGGATCAGTATCTTCCAACTCTTCATATCCAATATTATCTCCCACAAAAGAAGCACCAATACAATTGGGATCAACTGCCGGAGAAGGAGTACGTCCATCATCATCGGAGCAAGCAGCCATGCTTAGCAATGCTATTCCTCCAATTAATAAAGCTATATATTTTGTTACTTTTTTCATTGTAGTATTCATTTTAATCAGTTGCACCATCTTTTAAATTCGGATTCTGCCCTGCTACGGGAAGGTTACCTCCGGTATTATTCACGATACCGGCATTGTTATTGCTTTCTTTCTGCGGGATACGCAACAGCAACCAAGGGTCATCAGCAGCAATATTGAAACAGAAAGCATCCGGCCAGTTTCCCTTGTCACTTCCCTGGAAGCGAACAACAGGTTTACCCAAACGCATAATATCTGCCATAGAGAAGCCTTCACCCCATAATTCAATACGACGTTGCAACCAAACATCATCAACAGTTACAGAACTTTTGTTCCAACTCGCATCACGCTCATCCATCAATACCTTAAGCTCTTTAGCAGCATTACCTTCGTCATTCTGTTGTGCCAAAGCTTCCGCTTTGATAAGAATCATCTCCTCGGCACGCATGATACACCAGTCATTGTCATTATTGGAGCTTCCTATACCACTTTTCATTCCGAACTTCACATTGGTATATTTGATAAATTTCATTTTTACATCTTCTATTTCCAATGTCGAAATATCATTTCCAATTGCAGAGCCCCAGCTAAGTCCAGATAATGCGTCTGATTTCAGGTTTTCATCGACCCACCATTGTTTGCGGACATCTGATGTTGAGATTTTCTTATAAAGCAAGGAGTTTATAGTCTTATACATGGCTACTCCCGCCGTGTAAGCATAACTGGAGAATGACCCTAATTGTCCTGCCGGAGTTGCATACGCATTCTTATTCACCATAGGTACAGAAACGTTAATTCCCCACATCCAGTTATGATCGGATATATCATAAAAAGCAGGTTTGGACACTTCTTCCTTAGTATAAGGAGTATAGCCTTCCATTGCCTTATCAGCATCATTGTATGCTTCTTGCCACATTCCCATATACAAGTGAGCACGTGCACGTAACCCATAAGCAACCTGTTGGTCGATACGAGTCTTATCTCCCTGACGGTTATATCCTTCCAACAAATCAATAGCACTATTCAAGTCACTTATAATTTGTTCGTAGACCTTACCTACCGTAGCACGAGGATTATTGACAAAATTAGTCGTTTCTTCCGTTATCAACGGCACACATGGAAGGTCTTTACTGGTAGCATAGCGGAACTGATAATAAGGTGCCAGACATAAATAATCAAACGCACGAACCGCCTTAGCTTGTCCTAAATAATACTTTTCAGTCTCACTCGCCGTCGCCGGATCAATAGAAAGAATAATATCATTAGCCGCTTTTATCTGATTATAAAAGATAGCATAACGTGCAAAGGGATTGGCATACGTAGCATAACGGTCACTATATTCACTGCTGACAGAAAACCAGTTATAACCATTATTGGCACAGATCATATCCGGGCCATTCAAATCCTGAGAAAGACAAACTGTCGGATAACCACCGTCATCATCTCTGGTATCAGAAGGAAATGCAGCACACACTGTCCCCATGCTGCTATACATACCTGCAATTTTAGCCTCCACACGGGAAGGGATGACAGATGTAGCATCATCTATCTGTTCACCTGTAATTCGGTAGCCCTCACTCTCAATATCATTGATGTCAGAGCAGGAAGCAAACGATAATGCTCCCAATATAAAAAGTGCAAACTTATTTATTCGTTTCATAGTTCTTTCTTTTTTAATTAAAACGTAAGAGAAATTCCTCCTGTGATAGTACGCATCGCAGAATATGAACTGGTAGTATTGGCACCACTTTCAGCAGTCGAGCTTCCCAGACCTAATCCCAAACGCGGGTCAAGACCTTTGCGTGCCGATAAAAGAGCTACATTGTCAGCCGTCAAATAAACCCTACAATGAGATAGTCCCAGTTTGCTGGTCAAACGTTTCGGTATTGTATATCCCAATGTAATATTGTTAAGGCTGAGATAATCCGAGCTAACAAGGAAACGGCTGGAATCCTGTTGGTAGCTTGCATCACTTGCACTTAAACGAGGTACGTCAGTATAACGATTGTCCGGTGTCCACGCTTTACGGATGTCCGTAGACCAGTTTGTACCTTGCATACCACTATTTCCATTGTGCATATATGCCTGATAAGCCCCGTCGTAATATTTGCCGCCCAACTGATAAGAAAGCTGCAATGAGAAATCAAAACCGTAGAATCGCACTGAAGTCCCCAAACCACCATATACTTTTGGCAACGTAGTACCCTGATCCGCTTGTTGGGCTTCTTCATAGTTAGAAGTCTTTGTATAATCACCATTATCCGGATCCACATAATACAATGCCTTTCCCGTATCCGGATCTACTCCGGCGTATGTTTTCAAATAAGACTGGTAAAGAGATCCTCCTACCCGGTAAATATAATAAGAACCTTTTTGACCGCCATTTTTCTCCAAATCCGGATCCAATGCAGTAATTTTATTGGTATAGTGCGTCAGGTTGAAGTTCATAGCCCATTCATAATCCTTTCCGCGAAGGATAATGCCATTCAAATCCAATTCAACACCCTTATTCATAATATCGCCCACGTTGGTCGGCTCATAGCCTGTACTGATACCGGATGATACAGGGATCGGTTTGTTATACAACAAATCGACAGTTTTTCTGCTGAAATATTCAATAGTACCATTCAAACGGTTGTTGAATAATTCAAAGTCAGTACCGATATTGAAAGCATAAGACGTTTCCCAAGTCAGATCTTTCGTTCCTTTATATTTGAGAATCAGTGAATATTGCCCGTTAGCGTAGTTCACATCATACTGGTCTTGATAAGCATACCAGTTGTCACGCTGTACACCGTTTACAGTAATCAGCAGTCTGTCATTACCCTGCACACCCCAACTAGCTTTCAATTTCAACATATTCACCCATTTCACGTTTTCCATGAACTTTTCGTGGTTAATCAGCCAAGCTCCACCTACACTTCCGAAGTTACCCCAACGGTGATCTTTATGGAAACGTGAAGAAGCGTCACGACGATAAGAAGCACTGAGGAAGTATTTTCCGTCATAGTTATATTGCAAACGGCTCAAAATACCTTCGGTCATATAATTGTCCGTATATGATTTCGCATTCTTCTTGTCTATACCTCCGGCATTATTCAACTCACCGATATATGGGTTGTACAGATTGGTGTTTTCTCCGTAGAGTACTTGATTCTTATAACGGTATTGTTCATAACCGACCAATAAATCTGCATTATGCTTATCGGCAAACGTACGTGCATAGGTTGCCAGATACTGGTTATTCACTCCCATCATTCTGGTATGCTGTACAAAAACAGAACCATCATCTGCCGATGCAGATCCGAAAGCACTGCTCAACTGGTTCAAACGGCTGTTCTGTACATTCGCAGAAATATTGGCAGTCAGCGTCAAACCTTCAATCGGAGTGATGTTAGCATACCATTTTCCACTTAACAAATCGGTATATTCATGCTGACGGTTCAGTTCGATGTCTCTAGCCGCATTTCCAGTTACCGAAGGACGAGAAAAGCCGCTGTTGTTACCCGAGTCATAGATTTTATACCCTGTGTTGGGATTGATAGCAATACTTCCGTCAGCATTACGTACATATAAAGGATAGATCGGTGCAATTGTATTGGATACATAAAATAAGTTAGCAGAACTTCCCCAAGAATCACCATCCTGATAGTCAGGAGCTTGTGAATCCGAATAAGTGTATGCAATGTTGGTTCCTACTTTTAACCATTCTTTAGCTTGATAATCAACTTTTGCACGACCGGTATAACGTTTGTAAGCAGAATTTTGAATAATACCGGAATCATTCAGGTAACCGACACTTGCATAGTAATTCAATTTGTCAGAACGGCCTGAGATATTAACATTGTATTCCTGACGGAAATTTGAACTGAATACTTCGTCATACCAATCGTCAGGAGTATAATAATATTTACCATCAGAATACCCTAACTTAGCATTCGGATTAAGCTTGAAATTGTTACCAATCAATTTTTCACCATCAGGCACGGTATAAACAAGGTATCCCAATCCACCATTTTTTGCGTCCAACAAAGTTTTATCTGCATAATTATAAGCTTCGGCCTTAGAGGAACCGGTATAGATCTTGGAATTGTACAAAGTCTTGTACTGCGTTTCGTAATATTCTGCCGTTCCAATTACATCATATTGAGGAACCATGCGCGAATTGGACCCCCATTTGGCATCAAATGTGACCTTTGCTTTTTCTGTTTTAGCAGATTTAGTTGTAATCAAGATAACTCCATTCGCTCCGCGTGCTCCATAAATAGAGTTAGCAGCCGCATCCTTCAATACAGAAAGGGATTCTATATCTTGAGGGTTAATGGAAGACATATCACCATCATAAGGTACTCCGTCTACTACATACAACGGAGCATTGCTTGAACTCATAGAACCGATACCACGGATACGAACTGTCGCAGACGCTCCCGGAGCTCCGTTAGCATTTACTGTCTGAATACCGGCCACCTGTCCGGAGAGGGCATTGGTGATATTCGACACAATTCTCTCTTCCAATTTATCAGCTTTAATAGTTGAAGCAGAACCGGTAAATGCTGATTTCTTAGCAGTACCATAAGCAACAACTATAATCTCATCTAATTGTTTAGCATCCGGCTTCAATGTGATTTTTAAATGGGGTTTAATTGCCACTTCTTGCGCCTGCATTCCAATATACGAAATCTGCAAAGTCTTTGCAGAACTTGGTACATTTGCCAAATTAAAATTACCATCCACATCTGTGATTGTACCTTGAGTAGTACCTTTTACTAACACAGAGGCGCCAACAACTGGCTGCCCGTCTTCTTCAGAAATCACAACACCTGTGATCTTCTGAGTTTGGGCAGTTACCAGACTTATGCCCACAAAAAGGCATGCCAATAACAGCATCAATTTTCTTTTCATAAATTCTCTCTTAAAGTTTAACTTTACATTAATTGTTTCTTTACTCTAACAATTTGCAAATATATTAATAAATATGAAACTAACAATTCATTTAATAAAAAAAGGTTGCAAATATGGCATTCTGTTATTCAATTGCTAATATTTATGCTAATAAGCATAGATATTGGCTGCAAAAGTTTTGATTTCAAAACTCAGAAGCGACACTTTGCAAAAGCAAAATGCTCATTTTAATATTTCACATACTCATTTTTAGTCACAAAACACCTCTATTAACAAACCTTTTTGCTTATTTTGAAAAAACATCAATAAAAAAGTGGCATTTAATTTAAAGTTTTGTGAATACTTCATTTTTGAGGATTTATTTTTTTAGAGATATTAATGCATATTCAACCCTGGCGTAGCACAGAACTACGTCTAATTTGTTCTATTATTAATTAAAAAACTGAAGTATGGAAAAGATTAGTTACAACCTTGTGTTTAACAGAAAAAAAAGATTGAATAAAAAGGGAATGGCATTAGTACAGGTAGAAGCTTATTTAAATAGAAGAAAAATATATTTCTCTACTAAGATATACCTTAAACCTGAACAGTGGGATACGAAACGTAGAATGGTAAAGGGACATCCTAATGCAGACGTATTGAATCGTATGTTATACGAGCACATTGCGGCTATTGAACAAATAGAACTTGGATTATGGCAACAGGGGAAGAGTATTTCTTTGGAGTTATTAAAGGATTCCATCGATAAACCTGTAAGCAACGGTAGATCGTTCTTAACTTTCTTCAGAGAAGAAGTCGCTAATTCTTCTTTGAAAGAAAGCACCAGACAGAATCACCTGTCTACTCTGGAGCTACTCCAAGAATTTAAGAAGGAAGTACAGTTCACGGACCTGACATTTGAATTTGTGTCTTCATTTGACAATTATCTGCAATCCAAGGGATATCACCTGAATACGATTGCCAAACATATGAAACATTTGAAACGTTATGTTAACGTCGCTATAAATAAGGATTATATGGACGTGCAGAAATATGCATTCAGAAAATATAAAATAAAAAGTGTAGAAGGCAGACATAGTCATCTATCACCGGAAGAATTGCATAAATTGGAGGATTTACAGCTAGGAGGAAAATATGCTAAATTGCAAAAGACAAAAGATTCCTTTTTATTTTGCTGTTACGCCGGATTACGATACTCCGACTTTACCAATTTGACATCTGCAAATATTGTTGAGTTTCAACAGGAAACGTGGCTTATTTACAAATCAGTCAAAACTGGTATTGAGGTACGTCTACCATTATATCTATTGTTTGAAGGGAAAGGTATTCATATATTGCAGCGCTATAAGGATGATCTTAATCGTTTTTTCAAATTGAAAGATAATTCGAATATTAATAAGGAACTGAATATATTAGGGAAACTGGCAGAAATTGATAAACGTATATCATTTCATACCGCCCGCCATACAAATGCTACCTTATTAATATATAGTGGTGCTAATATCACTACTGTACAAAAGTTGTTAGGACATAAAAGTGTAAAAACGACTCAGGTATATGCGAATATTATGGATATAACTCTTGTACGGGATCTTGAAAAAGCAATCTACTCAAAAGCCGGTGGCAAACATAAAGGAAACTAATCCTAAATCTTCCAGGATTAAGCTCTCCGGATACTATTAGTTAGTACTCGTTATGCATAGCTTTATTCGTCTAACAACTGTTAAACTTTCGTCTGACAGTTGTTTCTCTTTCGTCTAACAGTTGTCAGACGAAAAAACAACATCTGTCAGACGAATAAAATTATGCAATAACAAAGATTGATTTATTAAGTACGAGAAGTAGATAGTTACTAACTTAAAAATAATCCACAACCGTACGGAAAGAAGTAAATCATTTTAATTTATAAAATAAGATACCACATAGAATAAATAAAACCTATTTTTATTAACATCTGAGGAATATTCTCAATTAAGTAATTCTAGTATTTGCATTCAATGGAAATTGTTGTGGAACAAAATAACAAAGTCAAAGTGGGTTCTTTTCAAAGTCTAAACGATTATTTACTAAATACTTATCTCTTTTTCAAGTAGATATTTAGTAGCACAATTTCTGTTTTTATATCATTGCTACTATAAATAATAAGCTATAAATTAAAGATATAGGTTGTTTTTTATTAAGAAGAATGACAAGATACTTATGTTTTGCAAATAGTTATATTCTATTGATAATAAGAGCAATATCGAACGACCAAGTTCTGCAAAGACTTTGCAGATTTCGTATATTGGAATGCAGACTCAGGAAGTCATTATTAAACCGACCTTAAAAGTCATACTGAAAGCTGATGCACAAAAATTAGATGAGATAGTTGTGACAGCAATGGGTATTTCACGTGAGAAAAAAGCATTAGGATATGCTGTACAAGATGTAAAATCAGATGTACTGACACGGGCGGCCAATACGGATTTAGCAGGTGCATTACAAGGAAAAGTATCAGGTATTGACATCACTCCTTCATCGGGTATGCCGGGAGCCTCTTCTAAAATAACCATTCGCGGTTCCCGTTCTTTCACAGGAGATAATACCCCTTTATATGTAATTGACGGTATGCCAATTGCTTCTACTGCCGATGTTAGTACATCTCTTACTGACGGAGCATATGGCACAGACTATGCTAATCGTGCAGTCGATATTGATCCTAACGACATCGAAAGTATTAATATACTGAAAGGACAGGCTGCTTCTGCATTATATGGAATGAGGGCCTCGAACGGTGTTATTGTTATCACTACTAAAAGTGGTAAAGGAGCAAATAAAGGGAAACCAAACATCACTTTTAGCACCAACCTTTCATTCGATAAGATCTCAACCCTGCCAGAGTTACAACAAGAATACGCACAAGGCTCTAAAGGAGTATTTGATCCCTTATCACCTTTTGCATGGGGTCCTAGAATCTCAGAATTACCTAATGATCCTAACTATGGTGGAAATACTAATAATAGTTACACCAATAAGTATGGTAAACAACCAGACAGGTATTACGTTCCTCAGCTTGCAGCAGCCGGTATGGACCCTTGGGCTACTCCAAAAGCATATAACAACATGAAAGACTTCTTCGAAACTGGTGTATCGTGGAGCAACAATGTGAATGTAGCCCAAAAATTTGATAAAGGGAACTACTCTTTCTCTATGGGTAATACCACTACCAATGGTATTGTTCCCTCAACAGGTATGGATAGATACAATGTAAAATTATCAGCAGAAGCACAACTGCACCCCAACTGGACTACCGGATTTAATGGGAATTTTGTGACTTCAAAGATCACAAAACAATCTACTGCCAACACAAGTGTAGTTGCTACTGTTTACAATGCTCCTGTTAGTTATAATATGGCAGGCATTCCTTCCCATATAGAAGGTGACCTATATACTCAAAATACCTATCGTAGTGATTGGATTGACGATGCTTACTGGGCTGTCGATAATAATCAATTTTCAGAACGTTCACAACGCTTCTTTGGAAATGCCTTTGTGAAATACTCCACTAAATTCGGGACCGACAACCATAAACTGGATATTAAGTATCAAATAGGTGACGATGCTTATACAACTAACTATTCTGAAATTTATGGATATGGAAGCACTTGGGCCGCTACAGGTGAAGATTCGGAATATCACTATACTGTTAATGAGCTAAACTCATTACTGACTGCCTCTTACACATGGAATATTAATGATGAATGGGCATTAGACGCTTTAATCGGTAATGAATTTGTTGATAAAAAGACAAAATACGAATATGCGTATAGCATGAATTTCAACTTTCCGGGCTGGAATCACTTAAATAATGCTTCTGTATTTTCCAATGAAAGTCAATACAATAAAAAACGAACCGTAGGTAATTTTGCAAATGTATCAGTTGCATGGAAAAATATGCTCTACTTAAGTGGAAGTATACGTAATGACATCGTTTCAAGTATGCCTCGTAACAATCGTTCTTTCACTTATCCATCAGTCTCATTAGGATTCATTTTTACAGAATTGGCACCGTTAAAGAACAATATATTAACTTTCGGTAAAATACGTGCCTCCTACGCAGAAGTAGGTATGGCAGGAGATTATACTCAAAGCTATTACTACACTCCCGCTTATGGTGGCGGTTTCTATATGGGGAATCCTATTGTATACCCAATAGCCGGAGCAATGGCTTATGTACCATACTATAAAGTATATGATCCCAACTTAAAGCCACAGAATACAAAATCATACGAGATAGGAGCTGATCTTACTTTCTTCAACGGATTGGTCACATTGAATTATACTTACTCACGTCAGAATGTAAAGGATCAGATATTTGAAGTTCCTTTAGCCGGTTCAACCGGAGCCTCAAGTATGATAATGAACGGAGGTAAGATACATACTAATACTCATGAAGTGACCTTGGGCATTTCTCCGGTAGATACAAAGAACTTTAAACTTGATTTTGCCTTCAACTTCTCCAAAATCGACAATTATGTTGATGAACTGGCTCCAGGAGTAGAAAGCATTATGTTAGGAGGTTTTGTTACTCCACAAGTACGTGCCGGAATTGGTGACAAATTCCCTGTAATCTATGGAAAAAGCTATATGCGCAATAATGAAGGTAAGATAGTTGTAGATCAAAACGGGCTCCCCATGCAAGGAGAAGATGCGGTCATCGGAACTGTATCTCCCGATTTCCGCCTGGGGTTCAATACTAATATTGAATTATACAAGTTCCGCATTTCAGCTGTATTTGATTGGAAACAAGGCGGTCAAATGTATTCCGGTACCGCTGGCGAGATGAACTATTACGGTGTGAGTAAATTATCTGGAGATATGCGTAAAACTGATTTTATTGTAGAAAACTCAGTTAAAGAAACGGGTAAAGATACCAATGGAAATCCGATTTATGCTCCTAATGACATAAAGGTATCTGATGCTCAATCCTATTTCACAAGAAGAAGGTCTATTGACGAGTCTTATATTTATGACAACTCTTATATTAAGTTACGTGAATTATCCATAAGCTATCCGGTCCTCTCCAAAAAATGGCTAAACGTAAACGTAAATGTCTTTGCACGTAACATATTAGTTTGGTCAGAATTTAAAGGATTCGACCCAGAGGCTTCACAAGGCAATGACAATATGGGAGGCGCATTCGAACGTTTCTCTTTACCCGGAACGGCCAGTTATGGCTTCGGATTTAATGTAAAATTCTAATTAGCTAAAAAGAAAGATGAAAACATATACTATAATTAAAGGATTTTTTGCCGTTGGCGTTTTATCAGTTGTCCTTTCCGGATGTTCGGAAGATGCAATGGATAGAATAAATAAAGATCATGGACACACACAAAGCGTGGCTGGAAGATTTATCCTAACTGATGTAATAACCTCTACCGCGTTTTCAAATGCAGGAGGAGACTTAAATACTTATCTATCTTCATATATTGAATATGAAGTAGGTGTTGACAATCAATTGTATTATGCAGAAACCAGAGAAAGTGAACCGACATCATCTTCCACTTTCAATAATACATGGAACAACCTGTACTCAACATTAAAATCCGCCCGTATCATAATTAACCAATGTAGTGATGGAGGGATAGATTACGGCAATTATACAACCAAAGGCATGGCCGAAGTATTAGCAGCCTACAACTGTGCATTAATAGCAGATATGTTTGGCGATGCTCCGTGCAGCCAAGCTGCCTTAGTTGACGAAAATGGTTCCCCCGTTTATCTAAATCCCAAAATGGATAAACAAGAGGATATTTATAAACAAGCAATGCAATATCTGGATGACGCTATTGCAGACTTACAACAAGAGGATTTAATAGATCCATCCAGTCAAGATTTACTTTACCAAGGAGATGCAGAAAAATGGCTCAAATTTGCATATGCCCTGAAAGCACGCTATACGATGCACCTACTTCAAAGGTCAACTAATAAAGACGCTGATATGGAGAAAGTGTTGGAGTATGTAAGCAAGTCTTTTAAAAACACAGAAGAACAGGCAGCATTCAGTGTATATGATGTCAATAACATAAATCCACTTTATGGTTTCTTCAAAGCACGTGCAGCATTGGGAGCAAGCGAAAGCATGAGAAGCAAACTAGCTGAATATAATGACCCACGTCTGTCCAGGGCATTCATTACAAAACTAGACAAAGAGAAAGAAGGAAAAGCACAAGCTCCGGGGACTCCTGATACTGATGTATATGCACCTAGCGGAACACCGGAACAAGGAACCAGCAAATATGGTACATCTCTGTTTATGTATTCAGCAACAGCCCCTACTCTTTTAATGAGCTTCCATGAGTTAAAGTTCTTAGAAGCAGAAGCTTTATGCCGATTGGGACGTGATGCAAAAAGCGCCTTGAAAGAGGCTGTGGTAGCCGGATTGCTAAATGCAGAGAACAGTTTTAGTATTTCCAGAAAAGAATTGGGAAACACATTACTAAACCCAGCTAGCGCTATCACGGAAGAAGAAGCGAATAGCTATTTTGACAACACTGTAGAAGCTACATATACGAATGAGCCTCTGAAAACTACCATGATACAAAAATATTTTGCACTATGGGGAGCTTCCGGAGAAGCTACAGAATCTTATAATGACCTCCGTAGAATGACAGCACCTACTGAAAGTTTCATTCAATTACAGAATACCAAGCCTTTCCCCTTACGTTGTCCATATGGCAATAGTGACACAACGACAAACGCAGAAGTGAAAGCTGCTTATGGAAATGGACAGTATGTTTATAACGAAAAAGTCTGGTGGGCAGGCGGTAACAGATAATTCATTCATCTGCAAACAACAAAAAATCGGGTAGTGAGTAACTTTTCCACTACCCGGTTTTTCACTATTCTTATTTTAAGACACCAACCATCCCTTCTCTCACTATATCCACCAATATCGGTTTCAACCCACTGACGAAACATTCTACTGCGATCACCATTAAGATCAATCCCATAAGACGCATCATTACATTATTCCCCGTCTCTCCCAAGACACTCACCAATTTCGTGGAAGCACGGAGAATAAAGAAAGTCAGCAGATAAATCAGTCCGATAGTTCCTATCAAAATCCCTTTCATTTCGAAGTTGTGAGCATCCTGCATCAAAACAATAGCATTCGCTATCGCTCCGGGACCACACAACATTGGTATCCCGAGAGGAGTAATTGAAATATCATCAGCATAAGTTTTTATTTCTTCATCCTTCAACTTCATCGGCGTGTAGCGGGCTTGAAGCATATCAAAACCGATTTTGAAGATAATCACCCCACCGGCAATACGAAATCCATCAGTAGAGATCCCGAAAAACTTAAAAAGAAACTGACCGGCAAAAACAAAAACCATTAATGTGACAAACGACACAATGGTGGCACGTTGCACGATAGACTGACGTTCCTTATCCGTCATTCCATGAGTCATTGTAAGAAAGACGGGCATTGTCCCCAAAGGATTGGTCAACGTAAAGAACGAAGTGAAACAAAGCAAGGCAAACGGGAGAAGTGTACTATCCATGGCAGTATCGCATTTTTATGCATTTATTAAACACGACAAAAATACGACTTAATCCATAAAATCTATAATAAATCTATCAAATCTTTCAAAGAATAAATGTGATAAGTAGGCTGAAAAGGAAATGAGGTACGACCGGTTACATTGTAAAAAGCCTGGTGCATCCCTATTCCATGTGCCCCGGTTATATCCGCTTCCCAACTGTCACCAATCATCAATGATTCGCGCAGTTCGGACTGAGTGGCGGAAAGAGCAAAGTTGAATATTTCAGGCCACGGCTT
This sequence comes from Bacteroides caccae, assembly GCF_002222615.2. NCBI lineage: Bacteria > Pseudomonadati > Bacteroidota > Bacteroidia > Bacteroidales > Bacteroidaceae > Bacteroides > Bacteroides caccae. The sequence goes on from NZ_CP022412.2 coordinate 100,922, forward strand.
CAGTACCCCGAGATCTTCGGAAAGGATAACCTTTTTAAAGTAGATGTCTACGCCTGCTGAACGCATTTTACGTGATTGTAATTCCCGAAAACCGTTGGACAGTATATAAAGATTATATTTCGGAACCAGATACTCCAACACCTCTTTCGCATAAGGCATCAAACCGCTTTTGGTAGGAATAATTGCGAAGAAATCTTCCGAGAACTTTTCAGCCAAGGTCTCATCCTCCACTCCTACCGCCTGCAAAGGATAAGAAAAACGTTGCCGGTTCAGTTCATCCTTCGTTATCTTCCCCTCACCATATTCAATCCAGAGTTCGGTATTCCGTTGCTGATAAATCGTATAATAATGATCGAACGAATCAAAATAACGTTCGAATGAATATTTCCGATAGACTTCTTCAAAAGTATCGCGAGCATTACGGGAAAAAGCCCAGATAGTGTCGTCAAGATCAAAAAAAAGATTTCTATATTTCATCAACAGTTACGGGGGTATATATAAGAAACAAAAAGCCAATGTGCTAATTTCTTGCATTCAGGAATCAGCACATTGGCAATTCAAAAGAGGTGTCTACCTTATTTTACCTGAATAACCAAGTATCTGGATATACTCCAGAATTCAGTAGGATTCGTAATCTTCAAAGTCAACTGACCTTTGTCATCTTTCACCAATTCGTAAGAACCGGCAGGATGAGTAGTCAACAACTCAGCACGTTTAGAGTACAACTTGATTTCTTTTGTTGTACGGATATCAATCTGAGTGAAATAATCCTTGTTGAAATCAGCGCTTTTCAGCACATCACCACTTTGAAGAATTTTCTGGGCTTTCAGTTCGGATTTTGTTCCGAATACAAACCATGCAGCATTCAGGCTCTTATCCTGTTCGGCAACTGTCTTAGCTTTCGCTTCGTTTTCGGCAACCAGCGTTTCTTTGGCAGCAGATAGATCGCTTACAGCAGCATCCAGTTCCTGAATACGGATATTCTTGGAAGCCAGTTCGGTTTGAAGTTCTTCGATACGTTGTTGTTTAGCATTCAATTCAGCAGTCAGAGCGGCAACCGCCTTTTTCATCTGAGCAGAATTATAACTGCTATTTTTCAACTGAGCCTGCAATTTAGCAATCTGAGCTTTGTTTTCCTCCATCTGCTTGGAGATGAATTCAATATCAGAAGCGATTTGTTGTTTGGCACTAGCAGAATTTTCGGTAATAGTACCGCGCTGCAAGTCTACACGACTTTCGGCAGCATTGATCTTACGGAAACCTTCCTGAACTTCATTGAAAGTTCCCATCATATCATCCAGTTCAGCATTGCGCTGGTTCAGTTCCATCAACAGAGAGTCATTTTCAGCTTTCAGGTCCTTACTTCCACCTTTAAAGCCATCACACGAAGCCAACATGGCTGCGCATACAAATAAAACTGCTAACTTTTTCATACGTTTACGTTTTACGTTTTTAAATGAAGTTATTTTAATCGTCTATTCCTGCTAATACTATCACAATCTCGCCCCGCGGTTCGGTAGCGGTAAAGTGTTCTATCAATTCCGCCAGACTGCCGCGAACCGTCTCCTCATGGAGCTTGGATATTTCACGCGACACGGTTACCTGACGTTCAGCTCCGAAATACTCGGCAAACTGAGTTAATGTCTTCAACAATCGGTGAGGCGATTCATAAAACACCATTGTACGATGTTCTTCTGCCAATGCCTTCAATCGTGTCTGCCGTCCTTTCTTCTGAGGCAGAAACCCCTCGAAGCAAAACTTTTCATTCGGCAATCCCGAAGCTACAAGTGCCGGAACAAAGGCTGTCGCCCCCGGCAAGCACTCTACTTCGATACCGTTACGTACACATTCACGAACGACAAGAAATCCGGGATCGGAAATTCCGGGCGTTCCAGCATCCGAAATTAACGCAACTGTTTCACCTGCCTTTATTCTATTAACAACACTTTCCACCGTTTTATGTTCATTAAATTTGTGGTGGGACTGCATTGCGTTCTTTATTTCAAAGTGTTTCAGCAAGATACCGGAAGTGCGCGTGTCCTCTGCCAGAATCAAGTCGACCTCTTTCAGAACTTTGATAGCCCGAAAGGTCATGTCCTCCAGATTTCCTACCGGCGTAGGTACTACATACAACTTTCCCATATATTTTTTATTACGCTGATTGGTTAAAATACTTCTTTAACAACTCCAGAAAATCAATTGCTGCTTCATTTTCTTCGTTCATATCGGCTTTCGAGGAAAGAAATGCAACAGCAGTCTTGTAGGAGCTCATGACTGATATTTGTTCGATCACACGATTCATCAAGTCTGTATCTCCACCAAACAACTCGCGTGAGAAACGGAATGAATCATTCAGACTGATAGATTGACGTAACCCTCCGGCGGACAGTTTGATACTTTCTCCCAATACGGTCGGTTTACTCACCTCATCCTCAATAAATACAGACTCCTCTGTCACTGATTCATCAGCAACAGGTTCTTCCTCTTCCTCCTCAATTGTTTCTTCCACAACAGGAGGTTCCGGTTCCGCTACAAAAGTGTCTGATTCTTTATATTCTTCTACGATAGGAGAAGGCGGCAAACTTTCACAAACAGTATCCACATCCTGCAAGAGTTCATCCAAATGTCCCTGCATCCGTGTAATACTCCGCTTCAACAGTTCAGACAAAGTCTGAGTCGACTCCTTTGAGAATGACTCCATGAGGTATTTCAACTCATGAACATCCAACTCGATATCTGTTAATAGCTTCTGTTTCATGTCCGTCTATTATTTAATATGGTGCGAATGTAGGAATAATTTATGCAATAACTTAAAATAATGGATAATTTAACAGTTCTTGCATATTAAATTATGTACTAAAAAACATCCCCGAATGTACTTTTCGGCAATGCAAAAAGATACATTCGGGGATATTATCCATATTATCAGAATCGACAGTATCTATTACTTATAGAAACCCAGAATTTTATCAAATAAGGATGAGTTTTCAGCAAAACCGCAGAAATACTGTGAACAGGGGCCATAAGCATATAAAAGCGTTGGAATCCCTGTATGGTCATTCGTAAAGAAATTCCCAGTTACAGTTCCGGTTTTATAATCACCGTCCAATAAAGTCAATCCTCCCGTCTCATGATCAGAGAGTACAAGTATTAATGTTTCTCCGTTTTGATCGGCATATTCGAGAGCTTTCCCCACCAAGCGGTCAAAAGACAGATATTCGTCCACCACTGTATACAAATCATTAGCGTGGCCGCCTTTATCAACTTTTGCTCCTTCTATCATGGTGAAGAAACCTTTCTTACCTGCCGAAAGACGGGTTATCACTGTATTGAAAGATTCTTCTATCACCCGAAAATTCTTTCCATAGTCATCTCCTTGCAAACAGATAACACGCTGGTTTAAAGGAACCTGACTCAGCTGGGGCAATTGGTTACAGACTGCTATATTCTTCTCCCGCAATTGCTTCGTCAACAGACTATCGTTTGCTGCAAAAGCCTCCACCGGTGCGGCTATCACCAGATCTGCAGGCGAAGTAAGCAAATCTTCCGCTATCTCTTGCCCCATGTCCCGTTCCGGTTGATGAGCATAGTAAGCGGAAGGAGTAGCTCCCGTGATTCCGTCATTACTGATGATTCCTGTCTGAACTCCTTTTGCGGCCAAAGCTTCCGTTATGTTTTGTATTTTATTACCCAGAGAGTCGGTACCGATACGGCGGTTACGGGTTTTCTGCCCGGTAGCCAATGCAGTTCCAGCTCCAGCCGAATCAGTCGTATAGTCATTTGTCGGATTCGTTTTCAACAGTCCGATATTCTTCATTTGCATCAGATTCAGCTTGCCGCCATTAGCCGTAGCCGCAGCCCACATCTGCCCTTGCCCCGCACCGCCGTCGGAGATAAGCACAATGACATTCTTAGGCATTTTCTTGCTTCCGTCATTTTTATAGGTGGGTTGATAAATCTCATGAAACTTTCCCTTGCTGGTATAAAAGTTCTTCGGATAACGTTTCAGGAAATCATCCAGCAAAGCAGGATGGTCGGTATTCAGATAGTCCAATCCTAGTTTCATAAAAGTATTCCAAGCCGTTTTGGTATCGGGACACCCCCAGAAACGTGCCGCTTTCCCTTCGGCATGAGCTTTATCTATAAACGCTTTTACCTTGTTGTAATCGGTTTCTACCATTCTTCCCAATCCGTTCCATTGAGTCAATGTCCGGAAAGAAGTACTCATCATAGGTATACGCAGGCTCTGTTCCGGCGTATAGATGAATCGGGGTCTTCCGTCGAAGAAAATAAAATCTGCGTAATTGGAAAATTCTTCCGGTGAAGGGAGAAAGCCACTGACAACCACCCGGACTGCCAAAGGATTCTTCTTTACATCAAAACAATCCCGATATTCCAATAGTTGCTGTTCCAACACCTTCATTGTTTCCTTATAATCTGTTTTCAAGTCAATCAGTAGCTGGAAGCTCTTTCCGTTCGGGTAACCGGAGCCGCCATTCATTTCAAATTGTTCCCTGATCGGATTCAAATAAAGATTCCGGAGTTTACGGGCTTTATTAATTTCATTCTCTTTATGAGCCACATACAACTCTCCGTCTACCAGAAACACATCAGCTTCGATAGAAGCACACCGTGCGGAGTATGCAGTATAAAAAGGTACATTCTGCAAATAATCATTATGAGAATGTACATTCTCGACTGAAGAATAAACACGTGATTGAGCCGACAATAAACAAAAGGCCGACACGATCCACATTCCTACGATACTATATAACTTTTTCATTCTATCTATCATTTATCGATTAACATTTGTATTCCATTTCTGAGGTTGAAACCATACCATATCTGTTTCATTCACCATGCGTCCGATTTTCTCATTTGTCCATGAAATCAGATTCGGGTTGTTCTGCTCGTTATCCGAATAGATATAGCGCACGGGAATAGCACTTGATACCGATGTACCGACCTTCAACTCCGGATACCCGGTACGCCGCCAATTTGCGAATGCCTCAAAACCATTCAGAAAACTATCAATCCATGCCTGTGTACCTATTTGTTTCAATGCTTCATTCTGAGCTGTATTCAATGCCACATCCGGACGTGCCAGATAGACGTCCACGTCATCAGAAGAAATAGCAGCCCACTTCTGCATAGAAGCTCTGATACCTTTGGCATATTCATCGGCTGCATTCCCTGTTATCATACCTCGGATAATCGCTTCCGCTTTCAGAAACTGAAGTTCAGCAAAAGTCATCACGAAAGCACGGCTTTCGCTTCGGATCATACTGCTCAATACTGAATAATCATCCTTATCAATCTCATTCTGCTCTGCCGCACTCAGTCCCGCCGGTTGCCCGCGATAGACAAAAGGTACAGAAGCATTTGCCCGATGTGCTTCAAAAGAATGCTTTGTCGGAGCAACATAAACCGGTAAACGAGGATCATCCTTGGTTTGCAGAGCATCTACTATGGCTTCACTTACCCGGAAATTATCTCCGAATATAACACCCGATCCGTCAGAAGGCAGGTTTTTAGGTTGTATATACCACTTGTAGAAATCAACGGTATTGTTATACACCAGTGTTGCCTGGTCGTCAATAGAAGTAAAGACGGGATATTCCTGTGCATTGTTGAAGATCGCAGCTATATCGGCAGACACATCTTTCTTCGCCGACTGGCGCATCAGGATACGTACTTTTAAAGAATTTGCATATTTACGCCATTTCACTGCATCTCCATTAAAAAGAATATCGTCACTAATAGTAGCGTCAGCCTTTAATGACTTCAATAGCTGATTTGCAGTTTCAAGGTCGGCAAGCATTAATCGATACACTTCCTTCTGTTCCTGATAATGCGGAAATTCCAATCCGCTGACATCTCCTTTTCCAGCTTCATTATACGGAATATCACCATACGCATCCGTCATCAATGAGAGAACATATACTTTACAGATCAATCCCAATGCCTTATACTGAGGCTGATTGTTTTTCTCTGCAATATCAAGGATCTGATTAATATCCTTTACACTACGCATCGGAGCATTCCATTCTTCGCGGAAAGAAGCCCCGGTTATATTGAAACGCCCGAAACTTTCGTTACTTCCTCCGATATAGTTAATGTGTTGGATAAACTGTCCGGCAGCTCCATTGCCACTACCCGTCATTGAAGAAACAGCAGTACTGATAACAGTCGGCAAAAGAAGATTGGCAGGAACAGTCGGGGGATTATTGGGGTTGACATTAATCTCTTCGAAGTCACTACAACCACACACCAGTAGAAATGCGGCAAGCAACAAAGTTATTTTATTTCTTTTCATGATTTCTGTTGTTTATTAGAGAGTTACGTTAAGATTGAATCCAAAGCTTCTGGTAGAAGGTAAAGACATTGTTTCTATCCCTTTCAGTTGCCCATCGTAAGAAGCAACTTCCGGATCAATGTTGGGGACATCCGTCCAGATAAAGAGATTACGTCCGAAAGCTGATACAGAGACGTTTTTCAACGGAGTATTCTTCAGCCATTTCTTTGGAAGGGTATATCCGATTTTCAGTTCACGCAGCTTCACGTAAGAAGCGTCGAAGGTGGCAATCATATCGTTGTCATAGTACGCCTGCACGTAGTTTCTCACCGGTACAGCCACTGTATTCTTCTGTCCCGTTTCCACATCGATACCGTCTGCTACAATCATTCCGGCTCCGTCAGCATCACGCCATGCCAGAGATTCTTTCAACGAACCATTTCTCATCCCTTCAATATAAGTACGTGAGTAAACAGAACCTCCGTGCTGAAATCCGAAAAGCGCACTGAACGTCCAGTTCTTATATTTGAAATCCGTACCAAGACCACCCGTCCAATCAGGATTCACATTTCCCAAATATCCCCAGTCACCGTTTTCTTCTACCGGCAGGCCGTTTTTCAGTTGCAGTTGTCCGTCTTTGTATACCAGATAATCACCGTAAAGAGAACCATAAGAACCATCGCCCTTAGTGTTTTCAGTACGTAATTCCAGAGAGGCCCACCGTTCAATTTGGCGAATACGTGAGATTCCTTTATCTTCCGCCAAAGCAACTACTTTGTTCTTATTCTTGGAGAAGTTGAAGTTCAAGCTCCATTCAAGGTCTTTGGTACGCACAGGAACCACGTTGACCATTAACTCTATTCCCTGATTAGTCATCTTTCCAACATTCATCAGTTTCGTATCATATCCGGCAGACGGATTCAGCGTGATCGGAATAATCAAATCAGTAGTAATACTTTTATAGTAAGCCACATCGATCCCTACGCGGCTATTGAAAAAGCGAAAATCACCACCAAACTCGTAGGATACTACTTTCTCCGGTTTGATATCCGGGTTTGGATAGTTATTATTGGCAGTTGCAGTAGAGTTACCTCCCCACCCTTGAGAAATGATAAAGTTGGAAGCCGTCTGATAAGGTTCCAAATCCCGACGTACCATAGAGGTACTTGTTCTTACTTTGGCAAATGTCAGGATATTGCTCCTTATATCGAACAAGTCTGTCAGCACAGCACTCAGAGAAGCCGAAGGATAGAAATAAGAATTATTTTTCTTGGGCAACGCGCTTGACCAATCGTTTCTTCCTGTCAGATCAAGAAACAATCCGTTCAAATAGCTGAACTGTGCCGTTACATACAAACTGTTCACCTTCTTCTGTGTAAGAGAATTACCCGCAAGAATCGGTTTAGCATTATTTGTCAGGTTGTATACCCCGGGAATAGTCAGTTCCGGTGCAATGGCCCCCAGTCGCTTGGATATCTGGTTCATCATATTTCCTCCGGCAGAAATACTGAACCCGAAGTTTCTTACAGCCTCATCCGGCAGACGGTAACTCAACAGAAAGTCATTGTTTATTTCCATAAAAGAAACGTCATCTTCCTGATAATAACCGTTGAAGAAAGATTGTGAAGTTACGGCATGACGCATCGTTCTCTTGTCCGAATATACATCAAGCCCCGAACGGATTTGTAAAGACAGCCCCTTGAGAATATCATATTTCAAACGAAGATTTCCGTAGACACGATCGCGGGTATTTCCGTTGAGATTATTGTAGACCACAAAATAAGGGTTGTTGATTCCTGTAGACGTTTCATCACCGATAGGTGTATTCTGGGCTACATTTTCTTTTCCATCACGCCACTGCTGCTGCAAGGAATTCAGACTGACATTTCGCGGCATTTTCAAGAAGATAGCCATGATGTTGTCAGCGTTCTTCGCTCCCGTACTTGCCCGGTTGTCGCTGTTGGTATGTACATAGTTCATAGTCACATCGGCACGCAACTGTGGAATGATCTGATATCCGGCAGACAAACCTATCGTATTCTTCGCCAGCCCGGTATTAGGGACAATACCCTTCTGCTGATTATTAGTATACGTCAAGCGATAATTCAGTTTATCGTTCGAGTTACTCAGCGTGATTGTATTAGAGATATTATGTCCCGTCTGAAGGAAATCTTCCAATTGATTACCTCCGGACACAAAAGGGATTGCAATCCGGTTTCCGTTATCATCCAACGGAGAGTCAAACTGAGTAATAAGCTGCCCGTTCATTGCGGGGCCCCAGTTGGCTACGTCCTTATCGTTCACACCACCTCCGGCACCGTCAACATAAGCGTATTTTCCTTCCAGCCCCTGGCCGAAACTGTTCTGAAATTCCGGAAGCCGAAGGGCAGTCTCAAAAGAAACGGTAGAGCTATATGTCACTCCAAGTCCTTTTTGCCCTTTCCCGCTTTTGGTGGTAATCAGAATCACTCCGTTAGCGGCACGTGCACCGTAAAGAGCCGAAGCGTTCGGACCTTTCAGAATAGAAACACTCTCAATATCTTCCTGATTTATCTCTCCGGCAGCGTTTCCGTAGTCTACTTCAGCTTCACCTGATGTAAAATTAGGATTATTGTAGTCCTGGCGTCCGGTGAAACTTCGAGTAGACTGCTCATTGTTATTACTAATAGGCACACCGTCTACCACAAATAAAGGAGAGTTGTTATAGTTGTATCCGCCCACGAAGTTTTGACCACGTATCTGAATACTCGAAGAAGCTCCGATGCCACCAGAAGAATTCGTAATCTGCACACCTGCAATACGGTTGCTCAACGCGTTCACAAAATTGGATTCGTGCGCTTGCACCACTCCGTCACCTCCCAACTTCTGTACCGAATATCCCAATGATTTAGCCTCGCGGGTGATACCCAGGGCAGTAACCACGACTTCCCCAAGCACTTTGGTATCCTCTTCCATTATCAGACTGACAATCTCTTTTTCCGGTTTAAACACAACCTTTTTGAACCCTACACAAGCAGCCTCCAGTTCGCCTATCTTGTTCATAATCTTCAATACGAAGTTACCATTGACATCCGTTATGGTACCATTAGTTGTTCCTTTCTCAATGATAGTAGCTCCGATAACGGGTTCTCCGTTCGGCGTTTTAATCGTACCTTTCACCTTTTCAACAGGCACAGGGGGATTTGCCATTGCAGCAGCCACACTGCACAACAGCATCAACAAACAAACTTTTACCTTAAACATTGTTTTCATTTAATTATATTAATAAATAAATCCTGATTTACGGCTGCAAAAGTATCGGAGCGGATTTACAAAAGCGAGACAAGAAAGTTACAATGCCAACACTATTTTATTTCAAAAAAGTTATGCTACCTTTGTACACACATTTATTTAATCAAGGAAGCACGAAATCATATCATGGTATTATTCTCAGAAGATCATATACAAGAGACTAAAAGAAGAGGTAGAATCGAAGTTATCTGCGGCTCCATGTTTTCCGGAAAGACGGAGGAACTAATTCGTAGAATGAAAAGAGCCAAGTTTGCCCGCCAACGTGTGGAGATATTCAAACCAGCTATCGACACCCGTTATTCGGAAGAAGATGTGGTTTCACACGATAGTCACTCTATCGCTTCTACTCCTATCGACTCATCGGCAAGTATCCTGCTATTCACTTCCGAAATAGATGTAGTGGGTATTGACGAAGCTCAGTTTTTCGACAGCGGACTAATTGATATCTGCAACCAGCTTGCCAATAATGGTGTACGTGTCATCATCGCCGGACTGGATATGGACTTCAAAGGGAACCCTTTCGGACCAATGCCTCAGTTATGCGCCATTGCAGACGAAGTATCAAAAGTGCACGCTATCTGTGTGAAATGCGGACAGTTGGCTTCTTTCTCGCATCGCACGGTGAAGAATGACAAACAGGTTCTTTTGGGAGAAACAGCAGAATATGAGCCTCTCTGCAGGGAGTGTTATCTCCGTGCGCTCGAAGAGGACGGACAAAAAATATAAACTAACAATTACATATATGGAAAGGAAAAAAATAACATTCGACAGTTTTATACGTGGTGCCATCGGATGTGTATTGGTGGTAGGAATATTAATGCTGGTGGAACGACTGAGCGGAGTGTTATTGCCCTTCTTTATTGCGTGGCTGATCGCTTACATGGTTTATCCGCTGGTCAAATTCTTCCAATACAAGCTGAAGTTGAAAAGTCGTATCGTCTCTATCCTCTGTGCATTATTCCTGATTACAGTTGTCGGAGTATCCTTATTTTATCTGTTAGTACCGCCAATGATTTCGGAAATCAGCAGAATGAATGACTTGCTCGTGACTTACCTCACCAACGGTGCCGGCAACAACGTCCCTCAAAATCTTTCCGAGTTTATCCATGAGAATATCGACCTTCAAGCGCTCAACCGTATATTAAGCGAGGAGAATATTCTTGCAGCTATCAAGGATACCGTGCCCAGGATGTGGGCTTTGCTTGCAGAATCTCTCAATATTCTATTTAGCATTCTTGCGTCCTTTATTATCTTATTATATGTTATTTTTATATTGCTGGATTATGAAGCAATAGCCGAAGGGTGGTTGCACCTGCTTCCGAACAAGTACCGTACATTTGCCTCCAATCTGGTTCATGACGTGCAGGACGGTATGAACAGATATTTTCGTGGTCAAGCTTTGGTGGCATTTTGCGTAGGTATCCTGTTCAGCATAGGTTTCCTCATTATTGATTTTCCAATGGCTATCGCTCTGGGACTTTTCATCGGTGCTCTCAACATGGTTCCTTATCTGCAAATCATAGGTTTCCTTCCCACTGTATTGCTAGCTATCCTCAAAGCAGCGGATACGGGGCAGAATTTCTGGATTATCATTGCATGCGCATTAGCTGTCTTTGCTATCGTACAAATTATACAGGATACTTTTCTCGTCCCCAAAATTATGGGAAAGATTACCGGCCTAAATCCTGCTATTATCCTTTTATCACTTTCTATCTGGGGCTCATTAATGGGAATGTTGGGAATGATTATTGCTTTACCGTTAACAACTTTAATGCTCTCTTACTACCAACGCTTTATTATCAACAAAGAAAAGATAAAATATGATGAAGTAGAAACAACTGATAATCAAGAAACAAGCAGTAAAAAGGAAAAATAATTGGAACTTTTTTCCACGAAACGCTTGCAAATTAAATAAAAGTCACTACCTTTGCACCCGCAATCAGGAAATAACTGATTTGCAAATAAGGATTGATTCGCTAGCTCAGCAGGTAGAGCACAACACTTTTAATGTTGGGGTCCTGGGTTCGAGCCCCAGGCGGATCACTGAAAACAAAAGAAAAATCAAGCAAATCCCTGATAATCAAGCATTATCAGGGATTTCTTTTTTCTGGCAGGTAGCAGAAAATAGCCGTTTCAAGCATATTATCGGTGAATAAATCGTGGGACTAAAATTTAGTCGGAAAAAGTCCCACGAATTTGTGTCTTTCTCGCTGATTCATAGCATTTTGCATAGACTTGCTTTGGAAGAGAAAACTCTCGGTTTAACTGAACCATGGTAAGCATCCGATAAAGTACACATTGTAGACCTAAAAACTCTTCTATTACTTTGCGTTCAAAAACGTAGTTATGAAACGATCAATGAGTAAAGAAGAGTTTTTAGCGCTATATCAGCGCCAACAGTCCAGCGGACTAACCATAAAGGATTTCTGTGATAATGAATCGTATCCTGCTTCCTGTTTTCATTATTGGAAGAAGAAATATGGATTGAGTCACCCATATACCAAACACACCGAACCTACAGGTGATTCGTTTATCCCTCTTAATATTAATCATACTCCTGCCATTCCCACTTCATCATGTGGTGACAGGCATGTAACCATAGAACTTCCATCCGGCATAAAGATCCACCTCAACATCCTAAGTAATCCGGAGATTATTTATGGCCTGATCAGTAAATTATGTAGCCATGTTCTGCCTGAATGATACGATGCGCTACTTCCTGTGTCCCGGGAAGACAGATATGCGCAAAGGAATAAATTCCCTTTGTGGGCTTGTTCATGATAAAATGGGATATGACGTTCGACTTGGCGATGTGTTTATCTTTGTCAACCGAAGCAGAACAACCATGAAACTTCTGCATGCCGAAGACGGAGGTATGGTTTTATACATAAAACGCCTTGAGGAAGGTACCTTCAGACTTCCTTCCTATGATAGTGAAAGCCGTTCCTATCCCATGGAATGGCGTGATTTAGTACTGATGGTGGAAGGCATAACCGATAATCCGAGTGATAGACTCAAACGTCTTAAAGCCGGTCGAAAAGAAGGATTTTATTGATTAAAAAGAGCTTCCTAAACTTGTATAGCTGTACGATTTTCAGTATCTTTACATTATAATAAGATACTAAAAAGAATGATTCATACAGATACGATGGAACTAATAATCAAGAATCAACAGGAGCAAATAAAAGGGCTTCTGGAGACAAATCGTACCCTTGTAGAATCAAATCAGAAACTTATGGAACAGACGGGAGAACTGCAGCAAAAAGTACAGGAACTCCTGTCGCAAGTAGCCTGGTTAAACAGACAGCTTTTCGGCAGAAAGAGTGAAAAGCTGGCATCCTTGGATCCCAACCAGCTTGCCTTGTTTGATACCTTGGCTAATCCCAGGCAAGAGGAAACGGATCTTGTGGAGACTGGCGTAGGCACTAGGACATGTAAACCGGACGGAAAGAAAAAAGAATCCCGCCGTAATCGGGAACTGTTAGAGGGGCTGCCCGTTGTGGAAGTCATTGTCGAACCTGATAATGTGGATCTGAATCGATATCGTCGTATAGGTGAAGAGCGCACACGTACGCTTGAATTTGAACCGGGAAAGCTATATGTCAAAGAGACAGTACGTCCCAAATACGGACTCAAAAATAATTTAAGTCTTCCCAAAGAGGGTGAAAGCGGTGTCATAATAGCACCGCTTCCACCTTCCCCTATATACAAATGTCTGGCAGGACCTTCCTTGCTAGCCGAAATACTTCTGCAGAAATATGAATATCATGTTCCCTTTTACCGTCAGGTAAAGGAATACAGACATTTGGGTGTACGACTGCCGGAAAGTACTTTAAGCGGGTGGTTTAAGCCGGTATGTGAGTTATTAAGTCCTCTTTATTCGGAATTAGTAAAGCTCGTAACGGGCAGCGGATATGTTCAGGTCGACGAAACCACAGTACGGGTCATCAACAAAGGAAAGGGAAAAACCGATAAGGAGTATTTATGGATGGTCAGGGCAGTTATGGAAAAACAGGTCATCTTCCATTATGATGACGGTTCCCGATCCGGACAGACAATCAGAAATTTATTAAAGGACTTCAAAGGATATCTTCAAAGTGACGGATACAGTGCCTACAATGCGTTTGATGGCACTAAGGACGTGTGCCTTATTGCCTGTCTGGCCCATATCAGAAGACATATGGAGCTGGCACTGGATGAAAATAGATCACTTGCTGAATATGCTCTTAAACAAATACAGGAACTATATCATATTGAGCAGATAGCAGATGCCCGGAAACTCGATGCGCAGGGACGATGTGCACTCCGCCAGCGTTTGGCAACTCCCATACTTGACTCCTTTGAAAAATGGGTGGAACAGACTTATGGCAAAGTACCACCAAGAAGTCGCATGGGACAAGCTATTACCTATACTTATCCTCTTTGGCCAAGAATGAAGAATTACCTGAAAGATGGAAATCTGAAAATCGATAATAATCTGGCGGAAAATGCGATTAGACCACTTACTTTGTCCAGAAAGAACTTCCTCTTTTGTGGTAACCACGAGGCTGCTGAAAATACAGCAATCATATGCTCACTATTAGCTACCTGTAAAGCACAGGAAATTAACCCAAGGGAATGGCTGAATGATGTCATAGCCAAACTTCCATACTATCTGGAAAAGGACTCCGGGAAAAATGTTCGTGAACTTCTTCCGGATGTTTGGAAGTTAGAGAAATCCAACACGAATCCAATTGGAGTTTAAATATTTATGTTGAAGAATAAAAAAAACTCGATATTAGCTTTTGACTAAAGTTGATATCGAGTTTTCTATTTTATGAAAATACAATGTGTACTTTATCGGATGCTTACGAACCATGTAATCCAGCACAATTCAGGCATAAAAAAAGAGAGTTACTTTCGTGTAACTCTCTGATTTCTAAGTGATCCGCCTGGGATTCTCCTTACAGAGATACCACGCTGATATTTAAAACTTTATATTTCTTGCTTCAAGCATATCCCATGAATTATCCCACTAATTTGCTACGTGCTTTTGCGGTAGTTTGCTCATGGAGAATACTAGGGGCAAAGATAGCTTAAAATCTCTTATGAGAAATAGTAATTTGAAAAAATAAAATGAAATATCAAAAACAGATCAAATAATCGTTTTTAGTTAAAAGACAACTCTCATTGAATCATATGGCATTTTCAAAATATTTTGCATATATATCTTTACCCATTTTTCTATATTGGCTAGATTTGTATTTTTTAAAGTCAAATTTGTCGATGTCTTTTAACTTTTCTTTATAGTTTTGAATATCTGATATTTTATTATTCTCAATTAGTAATCTTAATACATTTAACACTCCATTTATAAATGTAACATTTAACATTCCATTAGGATTTTGAGGAGTATATGTTTCCCATTTGTCTGAGCTTAATTCGGATTTAAATGCAATTAAAAGATCTCTTATTTTCGTAATGCAAAAACTAATATATTCATTCAATATTTGATATTCTTCTGATTTCCTTTCTTTTAACCTGGCTTTATCTTGATTTTCCCATAAGCTGTATAAACTATCTTTGCTTTTTATGTCGTCAAGTTTAATTAATGGTTTTAAACCAAAACTGACAATTGAAGCTGTTTTAATTTTGCCCTTTTCAAAAGAGTATTGCTCAATCAAATTACTTAATGGTCCATTCGAATTCAGCCCTTTTAAAATTCTTTTACCTATAGCGATATTTGAGAATGGAGTAATCATTAATTCTATTTCTTGTTGCAATTTAGGCTTTACTTTGGTCTGGTTTAAATTAATTTCTAAAAATAGATTAGCTTCAAACTTTAATCGGCTTTCTTTACTTTCCTTTTGAGGAAATAAAATTCCAGTAACTAATAAATTTTGTATCTTTCTCAGTTTGGCAATATGAGGTTCGTAGATATCATCTCCTTCATGATAAGCATAGGTTCTATGTTGGCCATCAATTAGTCCTATGATATTACACTCATCGTTAATCTCTATCAAAGCCGGAGTTACATTTGTAGAAGCATTATCTCCTTCAAATTCACCTTTATCATTTATAATAATAGGATTTCCTTTGCGATCAAATAGTTTAATTTGGTTTTCTGCAATTGTAGAAATAATATTGTTTATAAAAACTCTGCTATTTTCCGTCAAATATTTTCTCATACTTGATATTTTTTTTGCTTCGAACATTCTTTGGTAGTAGCCTATGTTTTCTTTTTCTCTCCAACCTTCTTGGCGCAAAACATAAGCTCTTTTTATTAATGATTCAGCATCAATATAGAAAGATACAATTTTATAACCTTCTTTGAAAGAACTTTTTTCTTCTGGTAAAATATGTCCAGAGAATTTGTTGATGGAAATATGTCCTGATCCTAATATGTTTTCACCAAATTCGTTAAATGGGATGCCTATAAATTCTAAGAATTCGTATTTACTTGATTTTTTTATTACTTTTGTCAAACTTTTAAAATATTGTACTATGTGATAATCAAAATAAATAACATCATTAACAACACTTTTATGTTCTTCTGATATGCTTTTTTTAGAGCAATATAAGATTTTCACTCTTAATTGATTAATGGAATATTTATCTTTAATGTTATCTTGGTAATACTTTTTAAAACTGCTAAGCTTTTCTTCTTGCAGCATAAAATTTATGAAGGCTTTTTTATCACTATTAACTCTGTCATAGAATATACTTTTCTTTAACAAATGAGGATCTCCAATGGTGTATTCTGTTAGTAAAATAACATTCTCAAATATAAATATATCATCTAATTCCGATGTTCTCCCTTCATAATTAAATTCTTTACCATCAATATAAGATAGCTTCTCGAAACCTATATTTTTAAGGATATCGCATATCTCTTTTTTCTGATTTCGTTGCTCGTTGCGTTGAGAAATTTCGGCAGAAGAGAGTCTTTTCTTGGTTTTCTTTGTATTTTTCTTAGCCATAGTAGGAAGTCATTTAGTCGTAATCTTTTTCGTTTAAATCAACACAGATATCGCTTATCACTTTAACTTTTGGGGATGATATATCAATATCTTTAATATATGAATAGGAATTAGTTTTTGAATAACCAAAAATATTTTTTGATTTTACTTTATTTTCTTTTACGCACTTAAATATTGCTTCTATTCCAAATTTTGACAAAGGAGGCTTGACTATAATTTCGTTGATAAGTTTTAAAATATTATTTGATTCAGCATCACCTATAATTTGATATTCGGCAACTATAGACTTATTTCTTTTACTACTTTTATTTTTTATCGTAACAAAAATTTTAAAATCATCCCTTGCTGTTTCTTCTTCAATTTTATTTATAAGTAAACGAGCAAATTTTAGTGCCCTTAAATTTAAGATTTGTGTCTCAAAGTTACTCTGATTATTTTGTTGCTCCAATAATTCATATTCTTTCCGGTATTTTTTTATCGTTCGCTTAATATAATTTTCAAACATTTTTATATATTCATTATTGAGTTCAAACCCAATGTAGTTCCTTTTCATATAAGCAGATTGAGTTAGCACTGTTCCACTTCCTGCAAAAGGGTCTAATATTATATCATTTTCATCTGTGCTTATTTGTATCATGGTTGCTACTAACTCTTTTGGTAGTGGACAAAAATGACGAATATACTCATCTCCCCAAGATCCTTGAACAGGAATAGGGAATTCCCATATTTCATCTAATGCTTTTCCTTTCGGATTATATCTTTCTGGGTATTTAACCCACCATTTTTTTAATTGTGAGGTGTCGTAGATTCTTACTTTATCTTTGTTCGACTTATATTTCGGAGACTTTGAAAAGAATAATATGTATTCAAATTTTCTTTGCATAAATCCATTTGTAGACCAAGGTACTGTTTTATCTTTTTTCCAAATAATTATATCTTGGAGAAACCAACCTATATCTTTAAGTTTATTAGCTAGATCAAAAGGTAGAGAAACTACTTGATTATTTCTTTTGAAAGTATCAATTATAATCCAAAGTGTACCATCATCTTTTGTGATTTTCAAGATTTGTCCAAATATGTTTTGCAAATCATTTAAGTAGTCTTCATATATCTGTCCATAGCCAACTTGATTTTCAGAACCGTAATCTTTCATGTCGAAATACGGTGGTGATGTGATCGTAGTCTGGATTTCTATATTTTGCGGTATTGATTCAAGAATATGCCTAGAGTCAATATTGTATACTTGATTTAATTTGTTTTTTGCCATCTTTCTTTTACGATGTATGTATACTTATTTAAATCATATCAGTTAAACAAGTTTACTAGATGTAGACTTATTAGTAAGTGGGTTTCACTTATGGAGTACAAAAATACAAATAAAAACAAAAAAGTAGTATAACTTTGTCTTCAAATGTTTTACCAACTTGATTTTAGTGTGCTAAAGTAACTTTATCGTGCTATTTAATAGTTAGTGTTGATTATAGTCTTAGAGATTTTTTCTTTTTCTTCTTATTAGGTTTGGGTATGTGTTCATTATGTTGGGATGAAAAACTTGTTTCAGATGAAATGAAAGAATTAAGCGAACTGCATATTTTGTCTTTTTCAAAATCGATAGAAATAAGGCTTTGCTGATTGCTATACTGATCGACTTCTATTATTCTTTCATCGAATTTAACTTCTTGCCCTTGTAGCTTAAGCTGTTCATATATAGAACCGTTCTTCATGGTATTGGCATACTCAAATGATTCAGATAGTTGGCGATCATAGCGAAAGAGTTTGTCAAAGCCCTGTTCTGCTTGTTGAAAGAGGTTCACTCGGTCAAAACCACCTATGATTATCCCTTTCTTGGTGCTTTTGTGATTTGTAAGCGGTGACAACTTCTTTTTGTTGGATTGGTCTTTTCGACTGACAATCAAATGACAGTGCATATTCAGTTCATTATCTGAACGGTTGCGGGCAAAGTGAATCTTCCCATAAAACTTTATATCCGAAGCGGATAGTTCTTTATTGAAGTTTTGGGCATATTCAGGAATAAACACCTCACGGATATAGCGTTTCATTGCTTCGGTTTGTTCTTGTTCTGTGTTACCCATCGCTCGGAGTTCTCTCTCCGATGGACTGACATGAATAGCGTAAAACTTAGCATCTGTTTTTAGGAGTTGCCCGATATTGCTATCTATATCTTCTATGACGGCTGATTTACATATATTATCCTCCGTCAGGTTGAAAAAGCCTTCGGTATAAATACCTTTTTCCATCCGTTCCAAATCTTCGTGCTCCAAATAGCTTGCCAGTTGTCGGCTACTCCCTGCATTGTTGTATGTTCCTTTCGAGGGTGGGGCAAAATCGATGTGCATAAGCCTATGTATTTATCAGGTTGATAATCTCTACTTTTAGGCTCTCTTTCCGTTTGCTATCCATCACACCACAAGCGGATAACTCCGAATAGAGCTGTATTAGGTGAAGTAACTTTTTATAATCTCGTTGGTGTATCTGGTAGAGTGCGTTAATCTGTTTGGACTGGTTGTTTATCACATCGGCATGATTGCCGAACTGTTCGCTTAACTTTTTCAGCACGGCTGTTTGTCTCTCCTGACTGGCTTCCAGTTGAGAGAGAATAAGAGTTTCCATAGTTTTGCCGATAGTATCAAAGCGTAAAGCGATAGAATTTGTAGCCCGTATCATGGGATTCAGTTGTTCTTCCTCATAGTGACGGATGAAACGGATAATATCATCCTGTCTCTTATTTATTTTCGCCAGTTCCAATTTTACAGATTCCGGTGCTTCGGATGGGTTGATATGTGCCTTGTCTATATATCCGAACGCCAGTTTTACAACTTCACTCTTTTTCAGTGAATAGCGTTTGCATATCTTCTCTACCAAAGCTGCCGTTTCCTTGTCTATGGAAATGGTAGTGAATATCGTTTTTCGACTGTTGTTTGGCATGGTAATTACTTTTTTATAGAAATATGAATAGATAAATGCTTGATAATAAGCATTGCAAAGAAAATGCTTATTACAGGTATCATTACAGCGTGTTTTTGTAACACGCTAAAGCCGAAGGCTTTGCCCCGCAGGGCAAGAGTGAAGAACAGGACTTGTCCAGTTCCCTCTTGCTCGATTTAGCGAAACAAGCTGAACCGATAGGTGAGGCAGTTTGTGCTAAATCGGGGTGGTAGCACAAAGGAATAGCCTGAACACAGGCTTCTTTCCTCTGCTACTTTTTGCTATCAGGGCTGATTAGCCAACTGATTGGCTTTTTCAAACTGTTTGTAGGTTTGAGAATCGGCATATTCACGGACAAAAGCCCGGATATCGCTGGCTCTATAATACGTTTTCCGTCCGATGGTAAAGTAGGGAAGTACACCTTTTGCCCGATAGCGTTGCAAGGTTCTGAAAGATGCTTTCAACAGAAAGGCTAAGTCTTGATTATCTAATAGCCTTTCGTTTTCATCGAACACAGTATCAGTATTGATAAGAGATTTCAAGTCTTGCCCGATTTCGGTGAGTTTCTTGGATAGCTTCTCCATCCATTTCTCGAAGTTTTCGTTGTCTATATACATTTTGCTTCAATTTTAAGTTCAATATTATTGTTTTCAATCAATTGATGAAGCAAAGTTCTGCAAAACAAGGTTGCAGAAAAAGAGGAGTAGTTACCTACTCCCCGAAAAATAGCTTATAAACCGCTATAAATAAGCAATTTGTAGAATCATCTTTTCTAATCTTTATTTGTTTCTGCGTTTACGGTCTTCTCTGGCAATAGCATTTCGCAAAGCGTCCAAAGTTTTAGTAAGATTGTACGGTTTACGAGTAAACACTTCACCGATCTTATCGTAGATACTACCAAATTTCAGATTGAAAAGCTGCTCAAAGCCACGAGCCAACTGAATTTTTGGGACTGGCTTTCCATTTTCCCCAACGATTTTTCCCAGTAGAAAGAGAGCTAGTACAATTTCAGCAATACCTATAATCCCCAATTCTTTAGACTTTGGGAGTACATATAGGTCTGATTTGAACTCTGTAGAAACAGGTGAATTAAACTGTTCGGGATGGGTAATCTTCAGATTGAGTAACTCTAATTCTGCATCAATTAAGGATAATGCTTTATGAATGTATAGATTTTTAAGCGCATTTTTCCCCCTGCCCATCCTGATACAACCCCTTTAAAGGGGCTATCTCAATACGGGTGAGATTCAGCATCCGGAAGATATGAGTATAGTCTTCCGAATTACTAATTGTTACTATTTGCTTCACAAAATTTTCATAAGCATCTTGCATTTCTGTGTTAATAACTTCTTGTGAGGTATCAGCCAGTAAGATGAAAAACCTCGTTCTCAATAAATCATTCATAGGCATAAAATTTAATTGTGAATAAATTATATATATCAAAGCATTAGCTTTGTATGCTGAATGATTTCTTGTTTTGTTTGTAGTTCCTCTGCTAATCAGAATGATTCAAGGGGTATTCAGCCTTATTGGTCGCAATTCCAGAAATGGTGAACTTCAAATTCCTGCTTCTTACAAATATAATTCACTGACATGAGTTCTAAAATAGCGAAATGTAGCTATGCAGAAGAACTGCGACCTGCATCAATCCTTGTTAATGATTTCTTTATAGAGTTCATAATCAATCTTTCTTTATAGTAAGTAATTCATTGATTTTTCCCTCCATAATATATGGCAAACACTGGCGTATATTATCAGCAGACCAATCCCACCATTTCAGCATGAGTAATTGTTGAATAACCTCTGCATCAAAGCGTTTTCGTATTTCTTTGGCAGGAGTGCCGCCCACAATCGTATAAGGCGGGACATCTTTCGTCACTACGGCACGTGCGGCAATAATTGCTCCGTCACCGATATGAACACCCGCCATAATCACAGCTTCGTAGCCGATCCATACATCATTGCCGATTACAATATCGCCTTTATTGTCCCATGCAGTAGTAATATTCGACTTCTCCAATTCCCATTCTTCATAGAATAAAGGGAAGGTATAGGTAGACAGGGATTTCAATGTATGATTCGCACAATTAAACAGAAACTTCGTGCCACAGGCAATAGAACAGAACTTGCCAATGATTAACTTCTCCCGATGGATGGGATAATGATAAAGCACATTGTTCTTCTCAAACAGCAAGGGATTAGCTACAAAATCATTGTAAATGGTATAATCGCCTACCTCAATTTGAGGATCTTTAATCACGGCATTCAGATAGACTGTTTGGTTATCTCCGGTGCGTGGATATATTTTTGTCATCATAACTTGATTCATTTTTAATAGTGTTTACTTTTCAGATAAATAATAGATTGCAGTGCCAGCAGAATCACAAACAGATATTCTGCCGTCAAGTAGAGGGCTAAAGATGCTTCTATACAGAAGCTCAACCAGTAGAGATACACTAAATAGACACAGGTGGTTGTCACTTGGAACAGAAAGGTGATTTTGTTTTTTCCCGTTCCCCCGACCGCATTGAGATATACATAGCCGGGTAGTGCAAACGTGTAATTCAATAGCATCACCACGAAAGGAGCAAATGCTAATTCTATCAATAGTTCATTATCGGTGTAGAAACTGACAATCCAACGGTTACAGAGTAATGCAACTACTACCAATGGGAAGCCAACAGCATAGCCTAATTTCAGGATCTTGTGACAAATCGGGAAAAGCTCGTTTCTCGCTCCGGCTCCAATAGCATTGCTCACTAATGAACCTGTAGTGACGGCAAAGGAGTTGGCGATTACGAAAAAAATAGCCGATACGCTTCGGGTGATATTGGAAATAGCTAACTCTGTTTTCCCTAAATGCTCGATTGCCACGAAAAATAGAAACCAAGGGGCTACGCTGATAAAGGCATGAAGCATACTCCACACAGACAGATTCAGGACTTTGATAAGTAACCGTCCATCATACACGGGCTCCAATCCGTATTTTTCTTTGTCAATTTTCGCTCTTGTGTAGATACAGAGCACAACCAAAGAACCCATTTCCGCTAAAGATGAAGCGATGGCTGCTCCCGAAATACCTAATTCCAGTGTAAATATTAAGAAGTAGTTCAGCGGGATATTAATCGCCACCGCAGTAACAGCCGACCACGATAAGGCTTTCGTGTGCGTTATTCCAACGAAAAAAGACCGGATAGCCAAAAAAGGAAATGAGAATAACAGCCCGAAGCTGCGCCAGTCCAAATAGTGGATTACCACCTGATAAATCTCCGGTGAGGAAATTAACCGTTTCAATAGATAAGGAGAAACGGCATGAATCAATAGGCAAAGCAAGACGGCTAATCCCGATAAAAAGAATAGCCCCTGAAAGAAAGTCTTTCCTGTTGCCTTATAATTCTGTTCCCCGTTTCTCCGGGCAATCATTACTTGCAATCCAATACTGAACCCGAAGCCCAGCATATAGACTGCTAGATAATAAATTCCGGCAATAGCGGATGCTCCTAATTCCACCTCGCCTACGTGACCTAAAAAGACAGCATCCGTTATATTGATTAACTGCTCCATTAAGATGCTCATCATGACCGGAAAGTTGATGAGCCATATTTGTTTATATGTATAATTCATTGCTCAACTACAAAATAGCACGATACAAACAGACCTGCATAACATGGTTTGCCTGCTCGTAAATTCATAAATAAAAGGATATAAAATCTCTGTGGCAAATAAATCGTTATTTGTCAAATAGCTGAATAGCTTTCTTGAAGGGGGCTATTCGCAGGAGCGTAGCTATATACAGAGTTTCATAAGAAGTGAATACTATTTGTTAATTGATATAGCGCAAATATATGAAAAATTAAGAATTTCAACCTATCAATTCATGGATTTCATATGCAGGTGCAAATTAATTTGAAATACTGCTGTGCGCATGGCGGTAAATATAGGCGTTAATCTCCGCATGACAATAAAACAAGCCGAAAATTTAGATGAATAGCGTGTGTTTTGTTCCGCTATATGTCAGTGTTAAACGGTGCATTGCCCTCGTGACCGCCACATATAGCATACTCCGGTCGATCTCTGAATGATAATTCTTATCGTCTGTCTGTGGAATAATTACCTCATCAAATTCCAAACCCTTTGCCATGTGTGCAGAGGTGATAACAATACCCTGCACAAAAGCCGAACTTTGGTTCGATAGGAAATGAATATCAGGAATTTGCAATTTATCTGCCATCTCACAGGCTTGCGATTCGGTTTTGCAGACAATCCCCAGCGATTTGTAGGCGGATGCCTGAAAGGTAACTATTAAATCTTTAATAGCAGATAGTTCTTCTTTCTCATTATTAAATTGTAATACTTTCGGTTTCTCTCCATGCCGTGCGACTGGTTCAAGATCGGTATTTGTCCGTATTTTCTGTGCAAAATCAGTGATCTCGCAAGTAGAACGGTAGCTCTTGCACAGCTTCATCACCTCGCCTGTGACAAGAGCTTTCTGAATCATATCCGCAGTAGACGAGCCATAAGGATTGACCGACTGGCTGGTATCACCCAATACCGTTTTCCGACAAGGGAATAGCTTTTGTGTTACCTTATACTGGATTGGAGAATAATCTTGCATTTCATCTACCAGCAAATGTTTAACATAGTTCTTTGTACCACCTTCCAAAGCGATATGCAGATACGCCAATGGTGCTAAGTCGGCATATTCAAGTGTGCGGTTCTTCCGCATTTTAAACAGTTCCGGCTTATCCATCCATGCGAAGAAATCTTTATAGACTTGCAGATCATTGTTTCCGGCAAACATTCGCTTAATCTCTTTCTTAAGGAAATTCCGTTCGGCAGTCGTCACAGTGAAAGCGTATTGTACTTTCATCATATCGAGAATATAATCCGTCATTGCCTCAAACCGCTGGCGCATGGGGTAGCGGTTGAAACGGTGGAATTGCTCTTCGATAAATTCAGCCGGGACGGTGATATGCTTGGTTAGCTTCACATCCTCTGCTCTAAAGTAGTGGTTTTCGATGTGCAAAATAAAGCGATCCAGACTGGCGATGAAGTCGAAAGATGATTTATATTCGATTCGTTCAATAAAGTCCGGTGTTGGTTTTGTCAGCACTTCATTCACTTGCTCGAAAAAGCTAAGGTATTTATATTTGTGATTCAGTACTTCGGAAAGTATCTGCTCCATGCTCATTTCGGGTACGGTTTCTTCTCCCAGTTCGGGCAGGACGTTAGAGATGTAATCGGCAAACACCTTGTTCGGAGAAACGATCAATATGTCTTTTGAAGAGATATTACCCTGAAAAGCATACAGCAAATAGGCGATGCGGTGTAGGGCAATAGAAGTTTTGCCCGAACCTGCTACACCCTGAATGATGAGCGTTCGGGCTTCCTCATTACGGATAATTAGGTTTTGTTCTCGCTGGATGGTGGCAACGATGTTCTTCATTTTATCATCTGCATTAGAACTTAGTTCCTTTTGCAGAATATCATCGTGGACGGTCAGCGCATTTTCGATCATGAATTCCATCTTTCCAGCCCGAATCCGGTATTGCCGTTTCAATGAAATATCCCCTTTTATCTCTCCCGATGGGGATTGATAAGATGCTTCACCCAATTCGTAATCGTAGAACATACTTGAAATAGGTGCCCGCCAATCGTAAATTACGGTTGTCCGGCTTTCAGTATCATGAAAGGTATGAATGCCGATATAAACAGGGATTATCGGACGGTTCTCGCTCTTCTCTTGAAAGTCGATTCGTCCGAAGTAGGGAATATCCACTATTTTGGCAAGCCGTCGGCGTTTGTCAATTACACTTTCGCCTATGGCAAAATGATTCAGGATGCTTTCACGCATGGAGCGTATCTCATGCGGATCAATATCTTTATTATTCCAAAGGTAGTCTTTGTACTCTGCCAATGTATCTACATGGTCTTTCACGGATACATTGGTATGGCTGATTATCTGCTTCAGCCGGACGATTATTTGCTGCAAATAGCTTCTTTCTTGCTTCTCTGTTTGATTGAATACCATAGTAATTTATTGCTAAAGGATGAAATTAGAGTCAAAACGGTGCGCAAAATTACTGCAATCCAACAGGATAGGAAATGGCTATTTATAGCTATATATCCATAAGTTTTGTATCTTTGCACGCTCAAAATGAACGACATGGATATTCTTGAACTTGCCTTACATAATCAGCAAACCGCTTGGAAAATACTGGAACATACCGGTATTATCCCGGCATGGGAACGTATTGGGGCAACCGTTCATTTGGTAGGATCACTCAAATCCGGTCTGTTGGCAAAGAGCAGGGATATAGACCTGCATATCTATACCGATACATTGGATATTGCAGCCAGCTTTTCTGTGATGCAGGAACTTGCCGAACGGCTCTCTTTAAAGGAAATCCAATTTAAGAATCTGATTCAGACAGAAGAAGAGTGCATCGAATGGCACGCCATTTACGAAGATGAGGACATGAATACATGGAAGTTTGACATGATTCATATTCGCAAAGGCTCAAAATATGATGGTGTGGTTGAAAAAGTAACTGTTGCCATTACGAACCAACTTACTCCTGAAATCAAGAATACCATCCTTCAAATAAAATTCGATGTGCCGGACGGGATACAGATTCCCGGCATAGAAATCTATCATGCTGTTTTCGTGGGTGGGGTTCGTAGTTACAAAGAACTGGAACAATGGAGAAAAACCAATCCGCTGACAAATAGCTTGGATTGGTTACCATAATGGAAATATGTTTAAAGCAGCCCTACGAATAACCATAAGTGAGTAACCTTGCATATATCGTATGTGACAAATATTGAAAATGAAAAAGATTAGAATAACAGCTATAAGAAGGGTGCAGCATAGTGATTTGTCGGCTATGTACGAAAATCCGATTGAACACACTTGTGATATTGAACAAGGTACGACCTTTATTTCAGTTGATGGGCAGAAACCGGAAGAACTGTGTGAAAGCGCATGGGGTTCAATGAGCTATTTTGTTACGGAATTAGCCAATGGAGGCGGTAACTTCTATGATGGCTGGATGAAAAATCCGCACTCAGCAATGATTTCGTGTAACGATGGTTTTCGTCCTGTTAGTTTTTATATTGAAGTGATTGAATAATGATGTACATTAAGATAAAACGCCAGTGCTTAGTTAATAGAGAATACCGAAACTTTCTGCCCGGTTGATGGCTTCGATCACATTATCGACATTCAGTTTTGCCAATATATTCTTGCGGTGATTGTTCACCGTGTAAATACTAAGGTTCAGTTTAGATGCAATCTCCTTGCTCAAAAAGCCCTGTCGGATTAATAAGAGTATTTCCTTTTCCCGCTTGGTTAATTGTTGGTCTGCCGGAACAACTGCCAATGCAAGTATCTCACCCGTTTTCCGATTAATAACTGTCCGCTTGATTCGCTCCATAGGTGTTTGGTCAGGCGCAATATCCATCACTCCCATAATCATCCATGCCTTTCCGTTCTTGTCTTTCTGAATCACTTGGTGGCGACTGATTACATTCACATATTCCTGCCGGGCATTCAACATACGAATCTGGAATATCTGCTGATAATCATTTCGTTGTTCTTGCGGAAGTGAATAGATGAACTGCCCGTGTTCAATCTGGTGTTCGATGAGTTGCGCCCGGTCGTCCGAGTGAATCCGTTCCTCCAATAAATCCCCCTGCTTCCGAATCGTCTTTATCCATGTAGGGTTATATCCGAAGATAGTAGCAAAATTATCGGATGCAAAATCGTATCGCTCTTTGAAAACATCTACCGTAAAGATACAACTTTGGCTCATTTGTGAGAATGTCTGTATAGATGCTCTGCGTTCATACCACAAATCATAGTCCACATCCAGCGGGCTGATCTGCTGTCTTGCCCATAATTCTTCGGGAGTTATCTTATTGGTAGTCATGCGGCAAAGATAAGCGATAAATCTTTTCGTATCTCTATCTCCATTTGACTTTCTATGTAAATGCGTTCAAAAAAAGAATATCCTATGAGTATATTCCAAATGAATTGAGCCAGAGATAGACAGGATATACCACTTTCAGACAGTTTTGAAAACGGCTCTTGATTTTTCTTTCATTTGCCGATGAAAATAGAATCAACACGTTTTATAAACCATTTAAAATTAAAAGTATGGAAGTAGTAACCATTGAAAAGAGAACCTTTTCGTATGTCTGCGAACGGTTCACCGAGTTTGCCAAACGAATAGAAAGTTTGTGCAGCACTCATACCCAGAAAGTAGAAAACTGGCTGGATAGTCAAGAAGTGTGCCTGTTGTTAGGTTTTAGCAAACGAACACTGCAATATTACCGAAGCAGTGGACAGCTGGCTTATTCTCAAATCGGGAGCAAGATTTATTATAAGTCTTCCGATATTGAAAGAATTATTGCGGACAGTGAAACACAAAGTCAATCACCCAAACAAACCATGCCTTATGAAAAGAACTAAAGAAGATTACCCGTCCTTCAACCTGTTTTCTATTGTCGGCACATGGGAAAGCGTTAATCTGAATCCTACGATAATCATTTATCGGAGCGATAAAGAGTACCTTCTTTCTATTATATATGTATCGGAAACCACTAAACAGGCTTCGCCCGCTACTTATGAGATACAGCAAGATGGTAGCCAGTATTTTATTGCCACTGCATCCAAACGGCTCTATGTAGATTATGATTCAACAAAAGATGTACTTAGCATTTCATCGTTGGGTGACTATCTGCGCAACTAGCCAGCCATCTAGCCATCTTGAAATCAATATTTCAATAAAACAATCTTTCAATCATGGAACTAATAAATAAAGATACTCCACAAGTCAAAGAATTTATTTCTTCGCTTGATTCGATGCTGAACGGCATTGAATCTATAGTCAAGCATTACAAGCCCCACCTGAACGGGGAACGCTTTCTTTCTAATAATGAGGTTTCCAAGAAACTGAATGTCAGTTTGCGAACCTTGCAAGAGTGGCGAGATACAGGACTAATCCCCTTTATCCAAATAAAAGGTAAAATCATCTATCGCCAAAGCGATATTGATAAGCTGCTCCAAAAGCACTACTTTGAAAGCTGGAAAGAATAACTATCTAAAAGAGTATGATTTCCACTATCTTAAAATGAAACCTCTTTTATTAAGGTGGAAATTATACCTTTGCATCCCAAAACAGTTGAAATTATGAAGTTTGTAATAGAATCCGGTACGACTGCCGATATTGACGAATTAGAAAAGTTATATGATGATCTGAATGATTATCTATCAGCTACCACCAATTATCCCGGATGGATAAAAGGCATTTATCCTATCCGTGAAGATGCAGTTGCTGGCATAGAAAATAATACTCTTTTTGTTGTCAGGCATGATGGAAAGATAGCTGGCTCTATTATCTTAGACCATCATCCCGATGAAGCCTATAATAATGTAAGGTGGAAAATAGAAGCTGACTACAGTCGTATTTTTGTGATACGTACTTTTGTGGTGCATCCCTCATTCTTAAAAATGGGTATCGGTCGTGTTTTGATGGATTATTCGTTTGAACTGGCTCAACAATCAGGTATAAAATCCATCCGTTTGGATGTGTATGAAAATAATCTTCCGGCAATCTCCCTCTATGAGAAATGCGGTTTTGAATACATTGATACCGTAGATTTAGGCTTTGGCAACTACGGGCTGGATTGGTTCAAACTGTACGAGAAACTCGTTTAAACTTTAATCAAGTGGAAGTTGCTTACCTCATTGCCAGCCCCGAAAACATTGTTTTTCGGAATTTAATTTGAATCATTGACTTTTCCAGTGAAGTATTTAGTCTGTGTAAGTCTTTAGATGAAAATACGCTCGAAATGTAATGAGAGGAAGATTTTCATCTAAACCGAAGGCTCGGACTTGAACGGACTAAATACGGAACTTACCTTTGTCAATGCTTCATATTGAGTTCTGGAAAACTTACTTTAAAAGAAAAGGATTGAGAAAATGAAATTCATTCTTCCCAATCCTTTTTCAATATTAGCTACTACCTTTATTATATAGCCAATTCCGACAGACAGCTATTTACCTTTTGCATATCCTTGAAAATATTCTGATCCAGTACCCGTGCATAGTGTTTGGTTACGCTTGTATCTGCATGACCTAACATCTTAGCAACATTCTCCATGCTCACGCCATTCGCAAGGCAAATGCTTGTGGCATAGGAATGTCTGGCTGAATGTGTGCACAGATTTTTCTGTAACCCGCATACATCGGCAATCTCTTTCAAATAACTGTTCATACGTTGATTGCTCAATACTGGCAATAGCTTTCCGGTACATTCTGCCACATTTTTATACTTTTCAAGTATAGAAGCTGCCACAGGTAGCACAGGAATGTTACACATGATTTTGGTCTTTTGGCGGTTCTTCCTTATCCAAAGTTCCCCTTTATTATCTTTTACCAAGTGTTCAGGTGATAAGTCTTTCACATCGCTGAATGCCAAGCCAGTGAATAGATAGAAAACTATCAATGCAACCAATAGAGGAATATAGCAAACAAACGTCAATGCGTTGTAAAACAGCAAAATTGCTTTGGTTTGCACAGTTGGGTAAACAGCAAAGACAGGTGGAATAACGAACCTGTTCAGCTACCAAGTCATTACCTGTTTTCATTTCATTCAGATGCAGTCAATCAAGGGTTAAACAGTTAGAAAGGATGACTTCCCATCCGGGAAACGTCCTCATTTCCGGCAGATTTAGCCCGTCCGGTTTTGATTGCGCCGTTCTGCCTGATTCTCATATCATTCGACTGGCGAAGTATGAGTAAAATTGCAATCAAAAAAGTAACGCATGAAAACAGAAATGAAAGTGCTGCTCTACATCAAGCGCAACGGACAGGACAAGGACGGCTTTTCTCCACTCATGGGCAGAATATCCATCAAGGGAAAGGCCAATTCCATCGCACAATTTGCGTGCAAGTTCAAAATCAATGTGCGGTTGTGGAACGCCACAGCCCAACGCTGCACGGGCAAAAGCAAGGTGGCGACAATGGCAAACAGGGAGATTGAACGGGTACTGCTATTGTTGCAAAAGCGGTTCAACGAGCTTTCCGACATGCAGGATGTCGTGACAGCAGAGGAAGTCAGAAACGTGTTTCAAGGTCAGGCTGAAACACAGGATACCATCATGAAGCTCTATGCGGAGCATAACAGCGACTATGCCCTGCGTGTAGGGGTGAACAGGGCGGCAAGCACGTTCTACCAGTACCGGAACACCTGCCGGATACTCGGTGAGTTCCTGAAAGAGAGATACCATGTGTCGGATATGCCTGTCAAGCAGCTGGATGAAAACTTTATCGAAGCGTTTGATATGTATATGCGCACGACAAGGCGTTTCATGCCCAGAACCATCCTCGGACATATCAACCGCCTGAAAAGCGTGATGATGCTTGCCGTGTTCCGTGGCATCATCCCTTTCAGCCCGTTCAAAGGCTATGCCCCGCAGAAACCTGTTTTCAAACAGATGTACCTGACGGAAGACGAGCTTGACAGGTTTGCGAACACTACCTATGACACTCCCAACCGTAATTTCACGAGGGACATGTTCCTGTTCTCGTGCTGGACGGGTATCTGCTATTGTGACATGAGGAGTCTGACAGCCGCCAATCTGGTGAGGGCGGATGACGGAAGCCTATGGATTCACACGGAAAGGCAAAAGACAGGCACACCCGAATGTGTGCGGCTGATGGAGATACCGTTGAAAATCGTCGAAAAGTACAAGGGTATGGACAGCAACGGAAAACTGCTTCCGATGCTGACCAAAGAGAGCATGAACAGGCATCTGAAAAAGATGTCCGTGATGTGCGGCATCAACCGTCCGATCTCATTCCATCAGGCCCGGCATACCTTCGGAAGTATAATTTGTTTGTCACAGGGAATTCCGATAGAAACCGTCAGCAAAATCATGGGGCATCGGCATATCACTACCACACAGCGGTATGCGAAAGTCACGCAGGATAAAATTGATAGGGACGTGGATTGCCTGAATGGTATTATCAGCGGCAGGTTCTCCTTGTCGGACATTGACACCGCCCCGTCACCGATTCTGAAAGATTACAGCCAACGGAGAGTCAATCCGAGTATGAAGCAAAGGGAGTATATAACCAAAATAATGGAAGGGTAAGCCATGCGAAGCACATTCAAACTGTTGTTCTACATCAACCGTCAGAAAGTAAAGAAAAACGGCAGATGCCCGGTTATGGGACATGTCACCCTTGACGGGAAGGTGAGCCAGTATTCCACCGGACTGGAAATTGAACCTGACTTATGGGATGCAAAGAAGGGAAAGGCATTCGCGGACGGACGCAAGACCGGAAACATCACCGGCGAAAAAAGAAACGAGTTGAACAG
The DNA here is from genome assembly GCF_002222615.2 of Bacteroides caccae. Taxonomy (NCBI): domain Bacteria; kingdom Pseudomonadati; phylum Bacteroidota; class Bacteroidia; order Bacteroidales; family Bacteroidaceae; genus Bacteroides; species Bacteroides caccae. The sequence continues at coordinate 132,802 of NZ_CP022412.2, forward strand.
GCTGAACTCATTGTTGGAGGCATTGGAGGAAAAAGCGAAGTCCGCTTACAAAAAGAACGTGGATTCTTACGGCTTCGTCTCGGCTGAAATCATCAAGAATGCCGTCACGGGAAAATCAGACGTCAAGGAAACGCTGCTTTCCTTGTTTGACGAGCATAACGAGGAATATGCCAAACGTGTGGGCATTGACCGGACAAGGCATTCCTACGTCCGTTATCTTACCACTCGCAAGCATATATCCAACTTTTTGAAATTCAAGTATGATTTGGAGGATATTCCGTTACGCTCGCTGACGATGAAGTTCATGACCGACTTCACATTCTATTTCTCGACCGTATTGCAGTTGAAGGTTTCTGCCTACAATGACTATCTTATCCTGCTGCACAAGATGACCCGGCTGGCGTTGAAGAAACATATATTGAAACGTGACCCGTTTGCCGGACATAAGATTGAGAAAGTGCCGGTAAACCACCGCCACCTGAACAGGGAACAGTTTGAAAAGCTGCTCAATGCCCGACTGCCGACTTACCGCTTATGCCATACCCGTGACCTGTTTGTCTTTTCGGTGTTCACGGGCATCGGCAGGGCTGATCTGGCAAACCTGACAGAAGACAATATCATCACGAAAGAAGACGGTTCCAAATGGATTCACATTGCACGGCAGAAGACCAAGGCGGAGTGCCATATCAAACTTCTTGACATACCCCTTCGCATTATCGAAAAATACAAAGGGGAAGGTAAGGACGGAAGATTGTTTTACGTTCCGCAGACCTGCAATCTGTGCCGCAGCCTTAAAATCATAGCCGAACAGTGCAATCTGGGATGCCATTTGACATTCTATCAGGCGAGGCACAGTTTCGCGACCCTTATCTGCCTGAGCAACGGTGTTCCGATAGAGACCATCAGTAAGATGATGGGGCATTATTCCATACGCACCACCCAGATATATGCCGAAATAACCAACCACAAAGTGAGCAGGGATTTGGAAACCCTGTCTGAGAATACCAAGGGCAAATATGCGTTGCCCGATGACGGTATGCCGTCGAGAGTGTTCAAATGTGGAAATTACAGCGGTTGGAAAAAGAAATGTGAATCAAGTGATAGAACTAAAATGAAGTGACTATGGATAGAGGAATAATAACAATCAGTGAAACAGGTACGATTATTATACCAACCGTACCCGTATGGATGTCCAAGTTCGAGATTGCCGACCTGTTCGGAGTGTTCTCATGTGATGTCCGCAAGGCGATTCATGCCATCTACAAGAACAAGGAACTGAATGAAACCGATACAATGCGATATATCAGAAAACCGGACGGTATCAATTATGACGTTTACAACCTTGAAATGGTCATAGCCGTTGCATTCAGGGTATGCAGTAGAGGAAGTCTTTTGTTCAGGCGGTTTGTAATGAGCAAAATGAATTTGACCAAGAAAGAAACATCTGTTACGTTGTTTGTTTCCTATGGCAGAGGCAAAACCTATGGTATAGTTGAAGCCTATTCCGCCAGCCGCTCGTTCCCGATGCACGGATGCAAAGGTAGCGTATGGCTTTGAAGGCATTGGCAAGGTCGGGCGGCCGAGCCGTTTCGGGCAGAATCTTCCTCAAACCTGTTTGAGCGTATTCAGCCCGAAAACCTTGCCACTGCCTGCCACACGCTTAAAAAGGCATCCGGCAACGGAAACAAGCGACTGACGGAAAATCAGAGAATATAGAGGAACGGCTTACAGACGAAGCAGGATATTGGTGCTTCATCCGTAAGCCGTTCCTTTTTTCTTTTGTCGGAAGTCCATTGCTCCGCAATTATAGGGCATCCGGCAAACTGCGCTCCTTCAAGAAAATCATGTACCTGTCAGCCGATAGGCAGAGCGGTAGCCGTCAGCAAGCATCCTTTCGATGTCGGATTCACGGTAGAGGATTTTACCGCCCAACTGGATATAGGCTATGCGCCCTTCGTTCCGGTAGTCCTGAAGTGTCCGGCGGCTCACTTTCAGCCGTGCCGACACCTCCTTGTCGGTGAAGAAACGTTCACCGCCCAATGTCGGGCGGTAATTGGCGGTCAGATGCTCGAAGCCGTCAAGCAGACGGTCAAGACTGCCCATGAAGTGGATTATCCACTCGCTGTCCTTGTTAATCAGTTCATTCATAAACATTGGATTTAGTGTGATTACTATACTTAATGATTAAATAGTCCTGCCTTTGAATTTTGCTTCTTTTCGCCTGTCCTCCACAACGGAGACTATACGTTGCACATCTTCTGGACGGTAATACGTCTTGTGGTTTATCTGCGAGTAAGCCAGCGTGCCGTTATTCCGCAGGGTCTGTAACGTGCGGGGACTGATATTGAGCATCCGGCACACGTCCTGATTGTCCATCCACTCGCTCATTGTCTTTTCTCCATGCCGCCGGCAGATTGCATCCATGCGGCTGACGAAACGGTCGAACGTGGTGACCATCGCCTCAAAAGTCTTTCTTTCGATTGATACGATTTCCATATACTTTTCTTTTGATGTTATTGTTCTTTTTACCCCAAAGGAACACATAATACGTTATCCGACAATGGCTTCTCTGAAAGTGGCAGCGTATTGCGCTGATACGGCAGCCATTGTCCGTGGACATCATACAGAAACGGCTCTTTTCGCATGAATGCTAATCCAACGGAAAGGCTGGCTATTTCATAATCCGATTATTTAATAGTTCTCTATATAGTTGTGTGGTGAAACAAAGTTTTGGTTGTTTGGAGAGTGACAACATTACATCATGAAATCATTGAATCAATGTATCACCAAATTGTCGGACAAGCATTGGTTTATTTTCTTCAATATCCGGTTTGGCAGCTATTCGATAAATCCTTTTGGCAAGTATTTGAATTTCTCGGTTTTCATGTATTCAGATCTTTCATCTTTTGAATCATTGTTCGATTAAATCAGGTGGTTCCGCCCTGAATTTGAATGATATCTGCCCAATCCGTCACAGACGGATTTTAGTGTTCACATGAACACAGCAAGATGTCTTTTCAGCCGCTCAAAACGTTTTGAGCAGCCACGAAAAGCACTTGCCCCTGCAGGGGGCTGGGCTTGCCCTCCAAAGTCGGGAAGCCTTGTAAACCTACGGTGTTTGTGTCACAAGGAGGATGAACTGAAACAGTTGAAGTCAGAACTTGCCGCGCTCGACCGCAAGATACAGCTGGAACTTGCGCCGCCTACGCCCGAAATTGCCGAAAAAGAAAAGGATGGACAGGAGGTCAAGCCGGATGCGGGAGATGTACGGAACGTGCCACCACAACACACCGAAGATGTTCCGCAGATTCGCAGTCCGGTGAATGAGCGTAGTCCGTCAGGCAATTTCATTGCCGACCATGTCATCATCGGACGACCGGGTTTTCAGATCAAGGATGATAACCGTCCGAAAGGGATAAAAATATAACTTTTATTGTGGGCAGTAACGTCATTGTTTTCGTTACTGCCCACAATAACAAATAATCCTTATCGCTTTTGGATATTGGCTGATAGAAGTTGGTACAGACAAATTTAACAAAATAGAACAAAAAAAGTAACTGCTCAGCTATGCAAAGTCGTTGAGTATCAACTCTATTGCACGAGGTCAATCTTGCGTAATGCCCGATTTTCATCGAAATATAGTAAATCAACAAGTTTGCTACTGTTGATAATCAAGCATTTGGGCACATTTAGATACCTGAGTAGTTACACAAAAAAGCAATGCAATTTTTTTATACGTTGCACACTGATTTCTTATTTTGCAGAATTACAGCGAACAAGTTTCTCTTTCGTTTTGCAAATCTACTTGCAGTGTAATCTGTTTGCTTCTTAATATTATAGATGAAATTATAGCAACAATCAAAGCAAACACGGCAATACCTATAAATGACACATGCAAACCGTAGCGTTTTCCTATGAATCCGATTATAACCGGACCAAGAAGTATACCGGAATATCCAAGAGCATTAATAAAACTAATGATGTTGTGTACTGCCATCCCTTTTATGTGGGCCGCAAAAGATACTAATTGAGGAACTACATTGGCCGCACCACAACCGACCATAGCAAAACCAGCTACAGAAGCGATCGCACTATCAATTGATACCACAATCAGGAAACCAGCGGAAATAAGTAATGCCCCTCCGCTAATCACAGTCCTTCGTCCAAATCGATCGACGATCTTGTCGCCGCAAAGTCTCATAATAGTCATTGCTATGGCAAAAGCGGTATAGAAAAATCCGGCCACGGACATGTCAATGCCACGCTCTTGACTAACAAAAATTGCTGACCACCCCATTACAGCACCTTCCGACGCATACATGATAAAACATAACAAACCGACCACTATCACCATAGGTGGAATATAAAATTTCTTATTCACATCCTGTTTCGGATGGTCGTTGCTTTTAAGTACCTTTGAGGATAGAAGGTCACGGCATCCGGCCATCATCGCAGCCAATACCAATATCATAAATATTACGACCGACCACATAGGGATTATTCCGAATGCGAAAAGAGAACTCATCACACCGGCACCGATGAGCGTACCAAGTGAATAACCCCCATGAAATCCTGACATCAGATGTTTTCCTGTCTGACCTTCAACTGCAACACCATTCACATTAGCAGCAACATCGATGGTGATAGTACAACCGCCGAATACCAATAACATTATAGCCGTCAGGGTGAAGTTAGCCAATAGGCTTATCGTCAATAGAGAAAAAGCCATTAAAAATCCGGAGAAATAAACTACTCGTTTTGCGCCAAATCTCACACATAGCCAACTTGATAAAGGAAGTGCTATTATTGAACCCAACCCGGTACAAAGCATCAGAAGTCCTAAGGAAGCTTCGTCCAAACTAAATGCACGTTTAACATACGGTACAAGAGGTGCCCATGCAGCCTCAAGACAACCTATGACGAGAAAAGCGGTGCGATTTGCGATAATTGGATGTTTACTCATCGTTTAAAGGTATAAGAAAAGCGCACATTTTGAATATGTGTGCGCCTTTGAAAATGATTCGATTGTTTTATTATTCTGCTATATTACCCTTTCTAAAGTCAGCGACAGGTTTATCTGTCAGAGATACTTCGGTGAATAGGCAGGTGTGTTCATTATCCTTAGGACTCTGTGAACTGATGCCTATAAGCAATTTTTCAGGAAAGTCATTCTTATAGAGTCGGGCCATACGCCATATTTTACCATCTTCTGAGAAATAGCTACCAAGGGTTGTGCCATCGGAGGATAATCTCATATAAACGTATGGAGCCGTGATTGCCTGATGGTTATTGTCATCAGAGGTGCCTAATGTGCGAACTGACACCACTCGGTGATCGCCATACTCATCCTGCTCGAAACATAGTTTTTGACAATGTGTGTCGTTTTCATAAGCATATATCACCCCTGCCGAATAAGTTCCGGTTTCAGTGAATTCAGGCTGCACTTTAGCCGTGAAAGTGAAAGGTTTGGTGTTGTCAACCTCTGTGAAGATGACCGCAGAGTTATTGACTACGCTTCCATCCGGGGAACGGAAATAATCAGTTTGAGGACCGGCCACAAATTTGAGCGTGTCGCCAAGAAGTGTGATGCCATTCTCTCCGCCGTTTTTCGACTTTGTAAAACGAATTCCTCCTACATTGATGTCGCATGTGGCGAGTTCAACGTTTTCTGTTGTAGCTTTCTTGTCAGAATTTCCCGCTTTTTTCTCTGGTTCTTTCTGGGTGCATCCAGCCATTGCAAGACTTGCAATGATTGCGATAAATACTAATTTTTTCATTATGATATTGATTTGATTATTATTAAATTGCAATTTCCTTGTGATTTATTTGCGGTTGCAAAGTTAGATAGAACAAAAGATGTGCACAATACTGATTTCTAACCAATTTTCGCATCAATAGCAATAGGAATTAACTATTATTTGTTGAATATCAATCCTCTACGGCCTACTACCAACGAATTATCAGGAACATCTTGGGTTATGGTACATCCATGTGACATGACACAACCATTACCAACACTAAAGCTACCCGCGACAATTATAGTTCCTGTACCAAAAACACAACGATTGCCTATTCTTGCTCCCGGAAACAAAATAAGTTCTCCTCCTATGATATTATTATCTCCGATATAGATGTCATCACCAACTCCTGTGCAATAAATAGAAGCTCCGTGTGTAAGAGAAACGCCTTTACCAAAATGAATTGGCACAGAACTAAAAATACGTTCACATTCATTTTGCAGAACTGTTATGCCTGCTTCCAATTCTAATTTACCAGCAAATTGATTCATCTTTTTCGCTTTTATATGCCCGCAAAATTACGAACCAATAATAACTGGTACAACACTGATTTTTAACCAATCATAAAGCAAGAGGGCTCATTAAATAAGATTCATTCTTAATGCGATTTCTACAGCAGCCGCAGTATTAGCGACTTTTAATGAAGCTAAAATATCCTGACGATGGCGATTAACGGTATAAACGGAAATATTTAGGTTGTCTGCAATCTGTTTACTGGGCACCCCTTTCGCTATTAGTGATAGTATTTCAAGTTGTCGCCGACTAAGGATTTTTCGGTCGCATGCTTCGTACACGTTTCGTCTAACGGTTTCTCCTGTCACGAGATTTACAATAATACTGTCTTGTTTGTTATGAGAACCAAAGTATGGAGAATAAGTGCATAGACCGAGAATGACACTTCCACCGTTGCTACAACTAAAATATCTCGTTGTATGTAATATTTTTATTGTCTCATTACTCCCTGTCCGATAGAAACTGATGATACACGAAGCCGAGAAATTTGTCTTTTCATTTATGGGAAGTTCTTTTATAAAGTTGAAGAAACGAAGTTCGAGTATATGACGTTGAATAAGCTCTTCTTCATTCGCGTGGCTGAAAACGGTATTTTCAAAGGCAGATGTATGGTCAACCATATATTCCGGGAAGTCCATTATAGTTTGACCGAATCTGCCAGAATATATATGACATTCGTTGTTTTGAAAATCTGACACAACTGCTATACCTTCTGTTGCAAGAGCATAACCATTTGCGCACGCTCTTGCTTGAGCAAGCATAAATTCCTTATTTTCAGCATCTTCAAACTGCTGCTCAGTCAGAAGTGATTTTAGTTGATGTTCCTGTTCCATAGTGAATTGGTTAATTTTCACCATTGCGGGATTGCGCCAATAGTCCTAATTTTGCCACAAAATTACGAATAATAAATGATTCAAAGATGAAAAGAACCGTTTTATATGGAGCATTTCTTGTTGGATGCCTCTCTTTAGCTGCATGTCAGCAGCACAAAGAGTCCAAAACAAGTGAACCGGATTTGACCGGTAAAGTGGCTGAAACAAGCCAAATCACAGACTGTGAGATAAAAGTGGGAGATGTCACTTTTACCAAATCCATCAATGGCGCAGATACATGTGTAACCATACTTGCAGACGGAGGATTGGAATTCAACTGTCCCGGAGGACTTGACTTCTTCTGTGATCCTAACGAGGGTAAGCTGTCCAACAATACACTGCCTGTGTTACTGATTCCGACCGATAATACAAAGCCATTCACGCTGACAGCTAAAGTAACCCCTGAGTTTACCTCTGATGGACTTTACAATGCCGCCGATCTTTTTGTGTATGTCAACGATACACTTTGGCAGAAACTTGCCTTTGAGCAGGACGAATATGGCAACCACCGCATCGTAACGGTACGAACACAAGGTACATCGGATGACAATAACCATGATAAGATAGACGCAAAATCAGTCTATATGAAAATATCTTCTGATACTCACACTATCGCCAGCTACTATTCATTAGACAAAAAAGAGTGGCATATGGTGCGTCTGTATCGTAATGAATATCCCGATCAAATATATCTCGGCATCAGCAGCCAGTGTCCGCAACATGGTGGATGCACAAGCATCATCGAAGATATAACTCTTAGTCATGACAACGTAGGAGATTTCCGTATGGGTGAATAAATGTAAAGGATATGAGCAAACGAATTTTGATTTTAACCGGCAGCCCACGACGGGGAGGTAACAGCGACCTTATGGCGGACGCTTTTGCGAAAGGAGCATCCGAAGCGGGCAACAGTGTTGTGCAGTTTAATACTGCGCATAAACATATTCAAGGATGCAGAGCTTGCGATAATTGTTTTAGCAAGGAGAATAAAGCCTGTATTTTTAATGATGATTTCAATGAACTGGCATCTTTGATGGCAGAAAGTGATGTCATCATATTCTGTACCCCTCTTTATTGGTACTCGTTTCCTACCCAGATAAAAGCTGCCATAGACAAGTTTTATTCTTTCATCATAGGTAAAAAAGATGTGCCTATTAAGGAATGTATGCTTCTTTCGTGTGGAGAGTTGGAAGACCCACATGTATTTGACGGTATAGTGCGTTCCTTTGAACTCATTGCGCAAGATAGGGGATGGAAAAACAGAGGCCATTATCTTGTAAATAGTGTCAATGAGAAGGGGGCTATTTCAAATACCGAACATCTACAAAAGATATATGATATCGGAAAGAAATTTTGAATTGTCTATTGAGGATGTTCTATAATCCAATTTGATATAGCATCTTTATTAGACTGAGCTTCAAAGACCATACAGCCCGTAAGCCTATAAAGACCTACGGGCTGTATTATCAATAATCAATGGCAATAACGCATGAATCGACATAACGCTGAAACAAGACACTTCCGTATGCTGACTTCCATAGGCTATCTACTAATAGCTTTGCTGGTAGGCGGCATCATGTACACATGGCTTGGCGAATGGCGAGACATGGAGGGACTGGAAGCCAAAAACCGAGAGATCGATGAATTTCGAAAAGAGGTAAACAATATTCATATTCATTTGATAGAGTTTTCTTTATTAGGTGAAACGATATTGGAATGGGATGATGAAGATTTAGGACTTTACCATGCTCGGCGTATGACAATGGACAGTATGCTTTGTCGGTTCAAAGCTACCTATCCGGCAGAGCGTATCGACAGTGTGCGCCATCTTCTCAAAGATAAGGAACGACAAATGCGTCAAATCGTACAGGTACTTGAACAGCAACAAGCCATCAACGATAAGATAACTCGTCAAATACCCGTAATCGCGCAGAAAAGTGTGCAAGAACAGCCCAAGAAACCTAAACGAAAAGGATTCTTGGGCATCTTCGGTAAAAAAGAGGAAGCGAAACCAACTGCGACTACTACGATGCTCCGTTCCCTTAATCGGAATATGATAGCTGAACAACAGGCACAAAGCCGCCGTTTGTCAGAACACGCCGATAGTCTTGCTGCACGAAATGCGGAACTCAACAGACAACTGCAAGGACTGGTAGTTCAAATAGACGAGAAAGTTCAAGCAGACTTACAGAAACGGGAAGCGGAAATAGCCGCCATGCGTGAAAGGTCTTTTATTCAGATAGGTGGATTGACAGGATTCGTTGTCATGTTATTGATAATCTCTTACATAATTATCCACCGAAATATCACCCGTATCAAACGATACAAGCGAGAAACTGCGGATTTAATAGAACAGTTGAAACAGTCTGTTGAACAGACCGAGGCACTGATAGCTTCCCGCAAGAAAGCCGTGCATACCATTATCCATGAATTACGTACACCGCTAACGGCAATAACCGGTTATGCCGGACTGATGCGGAAAGATTACAATACGGATAAAATCGGGGGTTATATCCAAAATATTCAGCAATCCTCCGACCGTATGCGTGAAATGCTTAATACTCTGCTGAGTTTCTTCCGTCTGGACAACGGCAAGGAGCAGCCCAATTTCTCTCCTTGCCGTATTTCGGCAATCACGCACATTCTTGAAACGGAGTTTACGCCAATTGCCATAAACAAGGGACTTGCTCTTACTGTGACGAACCATACTGATGCTGTTGTCTTGACCGATAAGGAACGTATCCTGCAAATCGGCAACAACCTGCTGTCAAACGCCATCAAGTTCACGGAGAACGGCGGCGTTTCTCTGACGACAGATTACGCTAACGGGATGCTGACACTTATCGTCGAAGATACAGGGACAGGCATGACCGAAGAGGAACAGCAACGTGTGTTCGGTGCGTTTGAACGTCTGTCAAACGCAGTAGCAAAAGACGGTTTTGGTCTGGGATTGTCTATCGTGGAGCGTATCGTGGCAATGCTTGGTGGCACAATACGGCTGGACAGCGAGAAAGGCAAAGGCAGCCGTTTCACGGTGGAAATACCCATGCAGACTGTCGAGGAACTGCCGGAACAGTTCAATTCAAATTACGTTCGTCACAATGAAGCATATCATGATGTAATTGCCATAGATAATGACGAAGTTCTGCTCCTGATGCTAAAAGAAATGTATGCCCATGAAGGAGTACACTGCGATACCTGCACCGATGCTGCGGAGTTGGTGGAAATGATAAGGGAAAAGGAATACAGTCTGTTGCTTACTGACCTGAATATGCCGGAGACAAACGGCTTCGAGCTGCTGGAACTGTTGCGCGCTTCCAACGTGGGCAATTCAAGGAACATCCCGGTAGTCGTGACAACCGCTTCAGGCAGTTGTAGCAAAGAAGAACTTATAGGACGTGGATTTGCCGAATGCCTATTCAAGCCGTTCTCCATATCGGAGCTGATAGAAGTTTCCGACAAATGCGCCATTAAAGGCAAATCGGACGAAAAGCCGGATTTTACCTCCCTGCTGTCCTACGGCAATGAATCCGTCGTGTTGGATAAGCTGATAACGGAAACCAAAAAGGAAATGCAGGCAATCAGGGATGCGGAACGACGGAAAGACCTTCAAGAATTGGATGCCCTTATACACCACTTGCGCAGCTCGTGGGAGATATTACGTGCAGACCAGCCGTTAAGGGAACTTTATAAACTGCTTCATTGTAAGGATACACCCGATTGGGAGGCGATACATAACATATTGACAGTTGTGCAGGATAAAGGTTCGGAGATTATTCGGCTGGCAAAAGAAGAAAGGAGAAAATACAACAATGGATAAAACAAAAATCATCGTGGTGGAAGATAATATCGTGTATTGCGAGTTTGTCTGCAACCTGCTGGCGCGGGAGGGATTCCGTACCGTGCAGGCTTTCCACCTCTCGACAGCGAAGAAACTTCTGCAACAAGCCTCTGACAATGATATAGTAGTTTCTGATTTGCGTCTGCCCGACGGCAACGGTATCGACCTGTTGCGTTGGATGCGCAAGGAAGGCATGACGCAGCCGTTCATCATCATGACTGACTATGCCGAAGTGCATACGGCGGTTGAAAGCATGAAACTCGGCTCGCTGGACTACATACCCAAGCAGCTTGTGGAGGACAAACTCGTGCCTCTGCTCCACACCATACTAAAAGAGCGGAATATCGGGCGAAGCCGTATGCCCGTCTTTGCACGTGACGGTTCCGCCTTTCAGAAAATCATGCACCGGATAAGGCTGGTAGCCCCAACCGACATGAGTGTGCTGATATCCGGAGAGAACGGCACGGGCAAAGAGCATATCGCCCACCATCTGCATGATAAAAGCAAACGTTCCGGCAAGCCGTTCGTGGCTGTGGACTGCGGTTCACTCACCAAAGAGCTTGCACCATCGGCATTCTTCGGACATGTCAAAGGCGCATTCACCGGTGCGGACAGTGCCAAGAAAGGATATTTCCATGAAGCCGAAGGCGGCACGCTGTTCTTGGATGAGGTAGGCAACCTCGCACCGGAAACACAACAGATGCTACTTCGCGCCATACAGGAGCGGCGATACCGCCCGATAGGTGACAGAGCGGATAAGAGTTTCAACATCCGTATCATCGCCGCCACCAACGAGAATCTGGAAAAGGCGGTCAATGAAAAGCGTTTCCGGCAGGATTTGTTATACCGCCTACATGACTTTGAAATAACCGTTCTGCCCTTACGTGACTGTCAGGAGGACATTATGCCGCTGGCGGAGTTCTTCCGTGAGATTGCCAATAAGGAATTGGAATGCAAGGTTAGCGGTTTCAGTTCCGAAACACGGAAAGCGTTGCTGACCCATTCATGGCCGGGCAACGTCCGTGAGCTTCGGCAGAAAATCATGGGCGCAGTGTTGCAGGCACAGACGGGATTTGTCACAAAAGAGCATCTGGAACTTGGGATAAATAGAACAACCTCTGTTACCGGCTTTTCCCTACGCAACGATGAGGAAGATAAAGAGCGGATTATACGTGCTTTGAAGCAGGCTGACGGGAACCGGAAGGTCGCCGCCGAACTGCTTGGAATAGGCAGGACAACACTCTATAATAAACTGGAAGAATATGGATTGAAGTATAAATTTGAGCAACCATAGCCCGCAATTCACCGGATTTGTATGATTTTGATTATCAGAATTTGGTTAATTCTTAAAATAATATTATCTTCGCATTGAGCTATTTGAAATGATTGGGAATCATGCAAAATGATGAAGATAGGTGGTTTCTAAACCATTACCTATACCTTTATTATTGGTTTGCAATTTATTGATAATCAAGCATACATTAGTTAGTGCAACAAATGTAAAAATGCAAAAGACAAAAACGTCCCGTACCTGTTCTACTCGCTTAATAGTGAACTCTTTGCCAATAATGATCTTAATCTCGTCCATCGTCAGAAATTCAGGATCGGTTTCTTCCAGTTTAAAGCGGTAGTAGGCAAACGGATCTTTCTTTATCCAGTCGTTTTCTAAAGCAATGCGAATTATCTTTTTCAAGTTCTTTAATCGGGTGATAGCTGAATTTTGCGCACAACCTTTTTCAATCTTCAAGAAAGCATCGAACTTAGAAATAAAATTGGCTTCCAAATTATTCAGGGCAATATCTGATAGCTGATATTCTTTCTTAATGAATTCCTCCAAATATCGGGTAGTGGTTTCATACCGTTGAACGGTCTTACTAACGAAGTCTTTGCCGATCAGCTTACGGCTTTGTTCGTTATGCTCCCTGAATACCTGCAATAGCGTTTTGTTATCTTCATCCACGCCATAAAATAGTTTTCTCACAAGATCAACAGTGATAATCTTGCCGGAAGTTTCCAGTTCTCTATAAATTTGGTGTACGTGCGAACGTGTAATTTCTAAGTAGTGGTTCAGTTCCACCGACATACGGTCTTTACCTTTTGAATTCTCTTTTGCCTGATTCCATAGGTTTACGGGACAGCTTCTTTTGATAGAAATATCTACCATACAACCGTTTACAGTGATTCTCATACACACGGGTGCTTCTCCGTTCTTTAATAATTTGGGATCAATAAAACCGAGAGTTAAAAAAACAAAGGAAGTCTTATACCAAGAAATTACGAGAAGTATTTCCTATCTTTATACACACGGAGATCTTTCTAATAAGATCCCTAAAAGACAAGAGCTATGAACACATTACAGTCTAAGTTTCATTTCCCTTATTATAATTATTTCTCAGTTCAGTTGGAGTTGCACCAAATAACTTTTTACAATAACAAGTCAGATGTGCAGGAGAGCTAAACCCAAAGTCCATAGCTATTTCCCGGAAAGCAATATCCGGATCACAAATTTTCTCACGAACCAGTTCAGCCCTCCGCTCCTGCATCCATCGGTAAGGACTCTGACTAAAACTCTCTTGAAACTTACGATTAAAAGAGCGTTCCGAAACACAACACAAACTTGCAAATTCTTTCACGGTTTTCACATTCTTATAATTATCCAGTACAAAATCCTCGAACTGCCGTCCTACTCCAGTCGTTCTAGAAAAGAAAGCAGCAAGTTCTGATTTAGTATAAAACCCCCTCAATGCAAGAATGATTTCCTGCTGCTTAAGGATATGCATATGCCTACATAGCAATCCTGTATCCAGATAAAAAAGTAACTGCCTCAAAATATGTAACAGAGGCTTTCGGATTGGTAAAATACAATTATTACCGTTCTCCATTTTTACATGTGAGATTGATTCAAAATACATTTTGTCACAAGCCGTTATCTGCTTATTCCAAAACAACAACAGACATTCTGCCGACACAATACCTTCAACCCTATTTTCTTCATGCTGCGGTATAAGCAGCATATTATGCTCTAAAAGATGTATATTATGCTCCCTGCCTATATTAACGGATAGTTCTCCTTTCAAAAGAAATAAAATACAAAAACAACAACTATTATCAATCTGTCCGGATTCTTGCGCAGCCAATCTGTATTGGGTAAAACCACTGTCAATTTTAATTCCATAATTAAAACAGGAATGATGTTCCGACAAATAAAGTAATTTCATGTTATAATTTAAGTAGTTTAATTTTAAAACAACTCGCTTCGCTTACTATGTTTGTTTTTTTTAAGACACATACTTTTAAACTACAAACAAAAACTGTAATTCTATAAACATATACTTAAAAAGGAATATATATCTGCATCCATTAACGACTCTCGCTCCCTACATGACACATATAGCCCTAACTTAGCCACAAGCAATATCATCTTTCAATATACTTACTTCATTTTACATATCTTCCTAAGCACAAGGAACTCCCCCACCACACAAACTATTGCGATAAATGGGGAAGTCTGATGATTATAAAGCAGAACTGCTTCTATTTATTATACATCTTCTATTTTTCTATCACTTCTTATTTAGAATTAATAGTACAAATACTTACCCGGTTCCAATCCGGTTCCTCAAACATATAGCCAATTCCCTGTCCTTCAGCAACAATTCGCTCCTTTGAAATCCCATACTTATTAACCAGCATCTTTTGAACTACCTCGGCACGCTGTCGCGCAATACGCTCATTAAGTTCTTCACTACCCTCCGGAGAAGCGTAACCCTTGATTACAACTCCTGCCTCTTTGTGGTTTCTCAAGTAAATTGCAATCCGTTCAACATTAGGCAATTGAGAATTATCAATAGTTATTCTACCTTGACGAAAAGTAATCACAGACTCTAGTGTTTTTTTACTATTGTCAATCGTATCTTTCACAATTTTCGGTTCTCGATTCTTGTATTCTTCCAAAGCCGTTTCTAAATCTATCACTTTTTGGTTAGCATCCTGCAATACATTATCATTGCGTTCAAGTTCTGAACGAAGTTGATTTATTTGAGCATTTAATGCATCAAATTCAGACTGGTCGTAAGGTCTTACTTTAGTAAAATGGTGTTCACCATTGCTACATCTGAAATGATATACGAAGCCTGCACTAATCTCCCACACGGCACGCCCCGAATGGAAATATACAGGTTTCGTACCCATAGAATTCATATCATATACAAGAGCCGGTTTGAGAGCTAGAGTCCACGCCTTACTTTCCCCTAAATTAAAATTAAAATTTAATCCCAACTTAGTAGACATACCATTTTGATCTTCCCCCATGTTTCTACCAACATAATAATGCATCCAGCCAATACCAGCCACAGCCTCAATCTCAAAACTTCTTGGAATACCGTTATAACCTCCAAAAAGATTATTTAAATTCACCAATCCTAACAAACTTACATTTGATTCATCAAATGCTGTTTTACTTTTTGTTGTATTAAAATAACCCATTGCCTCAAAACCTAATCCAAAGGTAGGGGTTAAATGCTTGCTTACATGAACTCCAACTGCCGAACGCATGTTTTTAAAAAACGAGTGATGAGTCAATGGGGTCACGCCACCTACATTAATACCGATTGACCAATTATCCGAAAATTTGTTTCCTTCCAAAGCTGTTTGTCCACTTACATGGCAAATGGCAATACCAGATAGCAATAAGCCTGCAAAAATCTTTTTCATCATAATTCTTATTTAAATTTATTATTAGCAGAATTGGGGCTGAAATATATATCATTCCCAACATTCTACCTTTAGCTATATAGTTGACTAACTACTACTTTCATTTACAATACAAAATAAAATCACCCATTGTGAGTATATATGTTTATGTACGTCTTTCTCAGCTGCTGTAATGGGACCTACCCACGACCACGATTCTACGGTCCTCTACGTAAAGTCATATTTTTCTGTTGCTTTTCCATATTCAACAAACACTAATCCGGCAAAGTGAACTAATTGTAATCAGCTATCTCATACCAAATCAAACATTGTATAACACTTTGCAAAAGAAGGCAATTCCTATCTCAATCTGTTACAAATAAACGACATTATATTTTATGCATCAGACAACTATCATTTATATAGGGGCTTCATAATTTGGAGATTCATAGTTTAGGCTATAATTCAAGCGGGAGAAATAATTACATAACATAAAGAACCTATTTCAGCATATCTCCCCCTTCTTAGAAACACGTTTTCCAGAAGTGATATTCATTCATTGATTTTATTATTATCCAACAACACAACACGCACCCAGTCAACCCACATTTCTCCCGGCAAATCTTCATCATGGATTTCTCCCGGCCATGTCATCATACCATTCAATTCACCTCCCAATGAAAAATTCAGAATTATATTGAAGGGATATTCACAAAATGGATACTGTAGTTTCTCCTTATCCAAATGTTGGTTCTCATATTTCCAAGTCTCTTTGCCGTCGACATAAAATATTAATTCCTTTTCAGTCCGCTGCACTGCATATACATGATCTTTAGTTACATCAAAATTCTTATCAGCCTCCTTGTTCGTTACTCCTGCAGAGCCATTTTCACCATTTATATAAAAAGTATGTACCGTTTGAAAGATCTGCTTAGGACTCCCTTGTACCCATTCCATAAGATCTATTTCTCCCCCTCTGGGCCATTCCGGTGCTCCTATAGGCATTTGCCAGATAGCAGGAAAACCTCCACGAACCAATTTGGTTAATCTGGCCTTAACTTCCAAACGTGTACCACAGGGAAAACCTATCTTGGAAAACACCCCGCCATTTTTATAAGTCCCGTTGTCCTTACAGGCCCTCAACTTCAAATAGCCTTCCTCCACCTTTACATTTTCGTAACCATCCACACCCCTAAAATACTGTGACCAGGCGTTGTTGGCATACGTACAAAGTTTCCAGATAGCTGTATCGGGCACAATACATTTCGCATCAAAATCATCAACAAATAAAATGTTTTCAAGTGTATCCGATCCGATTTGCTCCTTTTCTTCTGCGCATACATAAGTAACAGTCCCACCTATAGCAAACAATAAATAGCACAAAATTGATCTCATATGATTATAAATTAAAAAGATTAAAAAACCATTCTTTCTTCAAAAACAATATTACCTCATCGAAAGAAGAGTTGTCACCACAAGAGTGCTGACAACTCCCTTCGACAGGCACTGTCACCTCAAAAACAAACTTTTACACCATAAATATTATTCTAAATCATAGAGTACATTCAGGACCCTATAAATCTATTTTACAAAAGACTATTTCCACTGATATACCCGCACATAATCAACTTGCATGGTAAAAGGCAAATGTTTCTCATTTATAGGACCAGCCATTCCCTTTCCACCTGCAACATTCAATATCAAGAAGAAAGGAATATCAAAGGGCCATTGTACTGCGCCCAAACCTTTGTTATAATAGGTTGCGCAAACTTCTCCATTTACCATAAAATCAATTTTCTTATCGTTCCATTCTATTCCCCATATATTCCATTCACCCTGCTTGAATTTAGACCCTGAATGACCAAAAGGATATGTCTTTTGCTCCGTACCAGTAGTATGTACCGTTTGTACAGCAACATCTAAATCTTTTATATGCTCCATTATATCTATTTCACCACTTGCAGGCCATCCTCCGTATTCTGAACTGGCAGGCATCATCCATATAGCCGGCCACGAACCATTCCCTGATGAAAACTTAGCTTTAATCTCTACTTTACCATAAGTAAAATCAAACTTTCCACTATCAGTGCGTATACTTCCAGATTTATATCCGCGGGGATCTGTTTCATCCTTCATAAACTTGAGATTCAACAAACCATCTTCACACCAAACAACGGATGTATCATTCGGCTTATAATAATAGGCATGAGCAACATCTCCCCTGGGAGTATAATTCCACTTCTTGGAGTCAACGGCCCCATCGATATTAAATTCATCTGAAAAAATCAGAACCCACGATTTATCCACTCTTTCAACGGAATCTTCTTTCTCTGATCGCAGCACATCAATGGAACTGTCAGAAAAGTCGTTTGAACATCCGAAAAATAAAACTGCTAATAAGGGTATTATACTTTTTTTCATAACTCAACTTCGTATTATTTTATATTATCTTTATACTACCATAAACAGATATAAAAGTATATCTAGCCGGAATACGAAACTCCTCCCTTCCAACCGGACATATTCTCGTCATATCTTCTTCTATTCATAACCAGGAGTCTGCTCCAATGCCGAATCATTATCAAGTATATTCTGATCCAACGGCCATAAAACTTTATATGCCTCAGTCTTCTGATCAAGAATAGCAACTTTATTATCAATATCACCTTCTATACAGAACACTAATGGAATACCGTCCTTTGCATTCTTCATGCGGCACAAATCCCACCAACGTTGTCCTTCCTGTACAAACTCCTTATCCTTTTCATGTAAAATAGCTAATTCATTAGTTAGAAAATCAGATGCCTTATATATATGTGAACCTACCTCAGACTTATACGCCCTATTTCTGACTAAATTTATATATTTCTCAACATTTGCATTATCACTCTCCATATTAGCAATCTCGGCTAATGCTAGATATACCCAGGATAAACGGTAAAGAATAAGATCACCATCATAGACTCTATTTCCCTGAGCATTGAGAGAGCCCAAATTTTTACATACATGAGTACCATATACATACAATTCTCCACTTTCCTTTTTCCGATATGAAGGCATAAATGTGGCGTCACAACGAGTATCACCTTTTTCAAAACTATTATAAAGCGAAAGTTTATACTCATATTTCTGTTGACCATTATTCTGTATATCAAGCGCATCATCCCATGGCGTTCCATTTTCTCTAAAACTATCTTTATTAGTCGTCCCGGAAACAAGAGAATAGGTATATCCACGAGAAAGGGAGTTTTCTGCTTCACCCTCCATATAAGACACAGCCATTATCACCTCACTATTACCTTTGTTATCAGCACTGAATATACGTTTAAAATCTTGTTGCAATTGAAGTCCATAGTTACCCTCTACATCTTTCAAGTACTTCTTGGCCTTTGACAAATCCGATTCGGTAGCTTTGTTATCACCAATAGTTACTTTGGAATTCCATAAATATACCTCTCCAGCCAAACATTCTGTGGCCGCCTTTGACCAATACACCTTGGTACCATGTCCATATGAATTAAAATCAGAATTCTCTCCAAAATATTGTAGGGAGGTTTCCAAATCCTTTTTAATCTGTGATATAACTTCACTTGGTTTAGCTCTCCCCAAATAAAGTTTATTCGGATCAAGCACTCCATCGATAACTTCCACGCCAAGACGAATTGGTACCCCACCATAGACTCTATAAAGATCAAAATAGTAAAAGGCACGAAGACCATACGCCTGTCCAAGATAATAATTCTTTTTAGCTTCCGGAATGAAATTAGCATCAGTTACACGAGCTATAAAAAGATTGATATTGGTTATACAGCCATAAATATTTCCAAACTTGGTAACTCCGGGAGTCTCCTTAGACAGATTTTGTAAACGGATTTCCCCACTAGAGATAGCCAGACCATCTGCACTTGTGCCATCCTTATAATGTCCGCCCCTTAATTCGCCAAAAGTGATAATATGCTGTTCCGCCATATCTCGCAATTGTTTATGAAGACCGTCAATATATGCACTGACTTGGGATTCTGTTTTCCAATAGCTGGTACTTCCATAATTATCTATCGGGGCGAGATCCAGCATATCCCCACATGATGTAGCCACTATAGCAGCTATATTCAACACCATAATATGTATAAATTTTAAATTTCTCATCTCACTTCGAATTATTAAAATGTAACATTAACGCCAAATATAACGGTACGTGGCAAGGGATATCCTGACGAAATCTCCGGGCTTACCGTCCTGGCAGAAGTTAAATAGCCCAAATTCTGTCCCGTTATTGAGAATTGCAGTTTCTGCATATATAGTCTTTTAGACAATTCCTGAGGAAGAGTATATGACAAAGACAATTCTCTAATCCCTAAATAGTTACCCTTAGAGGCAAATAAAGTTGAGGTACGATAGTAATTGGCAGCTCCCACATGATCAGCAAATACGTAACGGGGATATTTTGCGTTTGGATTACTTTCGCTCCATGTATTAAAAACATCCTTTGTCGTATTGTAAGTCCCCTGCATACATCCTAAAAACCAAGGAGTCTTATCATCATAAACCCAATAATCAAGCGCAAAGTCAAAACGGGCATACAAACTAAGTCCCTTCCAAGACATTGTGGTATTAAAACCACCATACCAACGAGGAGTAGTATTTCCTATTACAACCTGATCATACTGGTCAATCACCCCATCTCCATTTACATCCTTCCATTTCACATCTCCAGGTTTTAACTCTATGCCTTTTGCCCGCTCATTATCAGAAAGTTTATTCCAAGCTTCAGGGCCATATTGATATTTACCTTGAATATTCCCCGAGGTCACAACCAAATTTCCCGGAATATCATCAACACTTCTGTAAATACCCTCGGCCTGGTAACCGACAAGTATCCCATACTCCATTCCCTCCTGAAAACCTCCGACATACACCTTCTCATCTTCCAACTTACCTGTACCCGGATTTACAACCTTCCGACCGGTATACACTTGCTGTCCATTCTGTCTGTTTCGTACCTGCCCGTTATCAGGAAGGGCTATAATCTTATTCTTATTATAAGTTATATTAAAAGAAGCATCCCAAGTAAAATCATTGACATCCAACACCTTACCAGAGAGTTGTAATTCGATTCCGCTATTACGTAATTTTCCATTATTGTTCTTAACAGAAGAGAATCCCGTGGTCGAAGGCAGGGTGAAGTCTGCATACTTATCAGATGTCAGACGATTGTAGTAATCGATATCCAAATTCAAGCGTCCTCCCAAGAGTCCTACATTCAAGCCTATATCAAAACTGGCCGTCTTTTCCCAACGCAAAGAAGGATTAGGCAAAGTACCTATCAGAAAACCATTGTTGCCATGGTATTTATTAGAATTATATGAACCTTGAAGAGTATATGGACCGATTCCGCTGGCATTACCGTTCAAACCGTAACTAGCCCTCAGCTTTCCATAATAGAGGAAAGGAAGTGATTCCTTAACAAAATCCTCTTTCGTAAAAACCCAGCCACCGGAAACTCCCGGAAAAAATCCCCACCGATTCTTACCCAGCAAAGAAGAATAACCGTCATAACGAAATACCCCGGAGAACAAATATTTACCCTCATAGTCGTAGTTCAAGCGTCCAAAATAAGAAAGAATACGGTAACGACTATGATTCGAATCTATCTGACGTTTACCCTCACCTGCATCGGTCAGACCTAAATCTTTAAAATCATCGGTAGCAGCACCAGAACCGGATGCAGAGAAACCGTTATTATACTGATCATAAAATTCACTACCAAACATAATATTCAAATTATGAACAGCAGAAAATACAGTCGTATAATCTAGAACAGCATTATAGGTCTGAGAGAACTGACGAGAATAGCTTGCACTAGTTGAACGAGTTCGATTCCATTGCCCCGGAACCGTCTCATAGTCCTTGCGCATACTTTCTTGTACAGTATGAAAATAATACCAACTAGCAGAAGCCCTCAAGACCAATCCCTTGAATAAATTAGCTTCTAATGACTGTATAAGGGTAAACTTTGTCCGTTCATTATCCTGATCGTAACTTTTTGCAACATAAGTCTGATTACCGTCCCCGGGACTAGGACCCAATGTCGGATTACCGTCCTCGTCTTCAAAACGGACAGTAGGAGGAGTACTCATCACCCGACCAAAATAATCACTTTCCGTCCCCCAGGCGTTGTTTAACCATACATAATTAGCCCGGCTGAAAGTCGCATTGGAAGTCGTTTTCAACCAATCTGCAATTTTGTACGAACCGTTGAATGTGAAATTATAACGTTTATATTCGGTAGTGATAGGGGCTCCGGGGGAGTCGTTATAACCCAAACTTGCATAATAAGTTCCTTTATCATTCCCCCCCGACATACTAACCGTATAATCCTGTGTCACTACCGGATTACGAAGATTATATTCCTCTGGTTTTGTCCCTTTATAAATGATTGTTTTAGAAGGGTCCAAAGGATCCAGCATTTCTCGCCAGCCCATATCCAAAAGATAGGCATTTTCATCCGTTTTCCCCATAATATTCCACACCATATTCGCACCGAGCTTATTACCCGTACCAAAAGGCGTAGAACCTGTAAGATTTGCCGTAGCTGCCCACGGGGTATTTTTATAGGCTGTACGAAGGACTGTAATATAGTCTTCCGCGCCCAAAAAGTCGTAGGGATTATTTACATAACCGAGACCTATATTTGCTCTGAAATTAATTTCCCGATGTCCTGCCCGGCCAGATTTTGTTGTAATTAAAATTACACCATTACTTGCACGGGCACCGTATATGGCCGTAGCCCCAGCATCCTTCAGAACATCCATAGATGCAATATCCTGAGGATTGATATCATCAAAATTATCACGAAGCTGTCCGTCCACTATCACCAGGGGTCCTCCCGAACCATCAAATTCCGTTCCACCACGTAATATAACTTTAGGAGATGAAGTAGGATTTCCCGAAGTGAGAGAAACCTTTAAACCGGGAACAGAACCCGACAGTGCCTGAGAGGGATTTGTATATATACCCTTCTCTAATATCTGGGGACTGACAGTCGATATAGAATTCGTCAGTTTTGCCCGTGAAACTTTTCCGCCATAACCGGTCACAACAACTTCCTGCAAAAGCTCACTGTCTTCTTTTAAGATTATCTTAAAATTCATTTTTCCTTGCACACTCAAAGTCTGGGAAGAAAAACCTATGAATGAAACCTGTATACTGGCATTATCAGAAACCGAGAGTGTAAAATTACCATCAACGTCAGAAACAGTGCCATTTGTTGTTCCAACTTCCACAATACTGGCACCAATGACCGCCTCACCCGCAGTATCCGTTATTATGCCCGTAATACTTTTCTTCTGTGCCACAACTACAATCGAACACAGAAGAAAAACAAATAAAATAAAACTCTTTTTCATACTCTTTTATGTTTTTCATGTTTAAAACACCTATCAACAAGAGGCGTTCAAATACCATATATCCACTCCAAAAACATCACAAATTACGGAGGTATAAACAAAGGAATAAAGAAAATCATATTTAATAAATTAGGGGTTATTATTTACAAGCGCAAAGAAAGAGCTCATAAAACTAAACATAGTCAGAAAGCATTTAAAAAAAGTCATATATCATCCAATACTGCATTTTTTTATCAAAAACAGAATAATTAATAAACATTTTATGTATATACGTTGTTAAATAGAAAAAATCAGCTTTAAACAACACGAAAAGATAAAAATGTACAGGTTATTTGGTATATTCGCAATATTAACACTACTTTGCATATCATCTACATCAGGTCATGACATAAATTACCAGTTTACGTCTATTTCCGTAGCGGAAGGATTGTCTCAATCTACCGCCCAATCCATACTTTTAGATAAGAAAGGGAAATTATGGATAGGAACAAAAAATGGTCTGAATTCTTATACGGGACAAAATCTGAAAATATTCAAAAGCCACCCCAACGACAGATATTCCTTACCAAGCAATCACATTATACATTTAACCCAAGATTCCCTTAACGACATATGGATATCTACCAGACAAGGTATGGTTAGATATGATGAGACACACGGGAATTTTATTCCCTTCAATCATGATATCATCTATTCTTCCTTATGCATAAATGGAGGAGTACTTTTCGGAAGTGAGAATCGAATATACAAATATGATTACCAAAAACGCTCTTTTAAAGCAGTATGCATCAACCCCAAAGGTGCTACGGACAGTGACATTACCAAATATAGGGTACAAAGAATTATAGCAGTTTCCCCAAAGGAGGTGCTAATCGTCACCAGAAGGGATGGAATATATATATTGAATTACCCCAATATGCAATTAAAGCGTTTTTTCTCTTGTCCAAACAATATTTTGCAAGGAGCATGTCTGGCTTCAAACGGATACATATATTTATCTTTTTGGGGACAAGGCCTGTTTTGTTATGAGAAAACAGGAAAACTTATAAAACAATATACGAGCAACAACTCCGGATTGACAAACAATTATGTATTGGATATAATAGAAAAGAAAGGATATCTATGGTTAGCAACTGATGGCGGAGGAATAAATCGCCTGGAACTACGCAATGAAAAATTCTCTAACCTCTATCATATTGCCGGAGATGAAAATTCACTCCCTGTCAATTCTATTACTGTATTATATAAGGATAGCAACGAATGTTTATGGGCGGGAAGTGTTAGAGGAGGAGTTTTCAATATCAAAGAAAGTTACATACGTACTTATAAAGACTGTCCTTTAGGATATAATAATGGATTGAGCGAAAAATCTGTGACGAGTTTTTACGAGGAAGCTAATGGAAAGTTATGGATTGGTACGGACGGAGGCGGAATAAACTTGTATGATCCTCAAACGGGAAACTTCAAGCACTTCTCGTCTACCTATGGGGATAAAGTGATTTCCATAGCCCCAGTATCAGAAAAAGAACTAATGGTATCTGTTTACACAAAGGGACTTTTCCTGTTTGAAAAAAACACAGGTATTTATCGACCGTTTGTGATAATAAACGACAGTATTAACTTCAGGCAGTGCTTTTACGGATATCTTCCACGCGCTCACCGAGTGACAGAAAACAAAATATATATACTTAGTAAGGAGCTATGGGTATATAATATAAATAATAAAAAATTCTCTCCAATCAAAAATGAGAACAATTATCAATTACAAGCCTCGGTCATAGCCTACTGTGACAAAAAGATATCCTTGGCAATGAATGGAAACAAAGTATTCCGAATCATTAACAAGAATGACAGCATTGATCTTCTTTTTCAATTGGACGAGAAAGAAGTTATCAGTGCGATTGATTACGACGGAATAAATAAGATATGGGTGGGAACAACAACAGGAATGGGATATTATGATATAAAAGAGAAAAGATATTTTAAAATCAGGTCACAGTTATTCAATGATATTACCGCCCTCCGTTATGAGCCTTCTTCAGAAAGGATATGGATCTGTGCACAAAACCAACTATTTTCTTACTGCATAAAAGAAAACAGATTTATTCAATGGAACAGAAGCGACGGATTTTATCCCAATGAAATAATATTTACTTATCAACAACGGGCTGAAAAAAACAGCCAATATCTTTACTTTGGTGGCATAGAAGGACTGGTCCGAATAAACACAGACATCCCAGAGCCTAATGAACCAGATCCGGAAATAGCACTTTACAGCATAGAACTTAACGGGCAACCGTATACATCCGGTATAGACACCCAAAATATAAAAGTTCCATGGGAACATAATGCACTCGCCCTACGGGTATATATTAAAAATAAAGATATTTTCCAGCGAGTTCCATTCCGATATATCATAAAAGGAAATGTTGATAAGATAATCGAATCATATAATCCGATATTGGATCTTTCCAACCTATCTACCGGTAAATACCGCATCGAAGTAGCATGTATGACAAAAGACGGAAATTATACCACTCCTATCCTTCTCACAAATATCCATATTACCCCACCATGGTATAAAACAGACTGGTTTATAATATTATGTTGTATTAGCCTTATAGGAGGGGGTATTGCAGGAATATTCATTTTTAATATAAAAAAGGAAGCAAAAATACAAAAGAGACTAAAAGAATACAGACAATATCTGAATGAAAAGAGGATAGATTTCCTCATTCACATAAATCACGAATTACGTACTCCCTTAACATTGATTTATGCCCCACTAAAACGTCTCATGGACAAAAGTGAGATGCAAGGATTACCTCAGCATCTGATACCACAATTACAACTACTATTCAACCAAGCACAACACATGAGGGAAATAGTAGATATGGTGTTGGACTGGAGCAGTTTGGAGGCAGACTATAATAAATTGAAAATACAAAAAACTCAATTGAACGAATGGGTAACCGAGGTTATCAAAGACTATATGAATGAGGCAAAAGAAAAAGAGATATGCATACAATTACAAATAGATCCCAACATAGAGGAGGTATGGTTTGACAAACAAAAGTGTCAAACAGTACTATCAAACTTACTGATGAATGCACTAAAATTCAGTAAGGCAAACAGCAATATAACAGTAAGCACGCAACGTCTTGAAAACACAGTCAGAATATCTGTTATAGACGAAGGAAGCGGTATAGAAGATTCGGATATGGCAAATCTCTTCACTAAATTCCACAAAGGTAATCACAAAGAGCGAGGAAGTGGATTCGGATTATATTATGCCAAAACAATAATGGAAATGCACGGGGGGCTTATAAGGGCCTATAATAATACAAACAAAGGAGCTACATTCTATTTGGAGCTGCCATTGCTCAATACAAATAAAAAAGAAGAATCCGCCCATTTACAGCAAAAAGGCTCTCCTCTCCCTTCTAGCATCCAAGATACACATTTCGATTGTACCGGAAAGACTGTGCTTATTGTAGAGGACGAAAAGGAGTTAAGGGAATATCTCATAAGTTCTTTAACTGAGTTCTTTAAGAAAGTTTATGCGGCAGACAATGCAGTCTCTGCCTTAGAAATCTGTCAGAAGAAACAGCCTTCTATTATTATTAGTGACGTGATGATGCCGCAAATGGATGGTTTTGAATTATGCCGTCAGATAAAAAACAACATCCAGATAAGCCATATCCCTGTAATACTGTTAACAGCACGTTATGACCAGACAGGGATAACAACCGGATATAAATCCGGAGCTGATGCTTACATCCCCAAACCATTTGATCTAGACTCTCTAAAGATCGTCATCGGAAATATTTTAAAAAATAGAGAGAAAATACACAATCAATACATATCTATCAACCAGTCGACTTCTCTCCAGACTTTAACAAACAGTAAAGCAGATGAGGATTTCATGACAAAAATAAATATAATTATACATGAAAACCTATCTGACGAAGAATTCTCCGTCCAGCAATTGGCAGATCTCATGACAATTAGCCGTTCTTCTTTATACAACAAGATAAAAATTATAACAGGTTTGGGAGTCAATGACTATATAAACAGATTACGTATCGAAAAAGCGATCTCACTGCTTACCAATACAAATTTAAACATAAATGAAATAAGCAGTGAAGTGGGTTTTACTTATCCCCGATATTTTAGTTCAACATTCAAACAAATGAAAGGAATGACTCCCAAACAATTTAGAGAGGAGAATCGTATGAAATAAGTAGGAAATTCCTTGGAAACATAACAAGTATGAACGGGTGGATATAAAGATATAATTTCCTTCTTAATAAAAAATAAATGTCGGAACCGTGCAATGGGAATCATACGCAATTGCCTATATTTGTGCTATTGAACAACAAATACAGGTATAATTATGGAACACAAAGCTGATAAGGACTATGTGGCTATCATTTCACTCCGGAAGTTACCTCAATACTCAAAAAGATCTATTGCCTATTTCCAAAGCAGAGGGACGGATAATAACTCTAAGAATGACCTGCTACCATGTCAATAGAAATAAAATATTTTAAAGATAGAAAAGAGTGGCGAAAAAGGATATAATTGCCAGATTGAAAGAAGATAAAACTGTATGGAACAATTATCAACTTTTTTCCGACACATATAAACGCATCCGAATTGCCTACATTGAAGCAGCAAGGAAACGGCCTGAAGAATTTGAAAAACGATTAAACAACTTTATCAATAAAACGAGAGAAAATAAAAGAATAACAGGATTCGGCGGGATTGAAAAATACTATTAATCCCTATAAAATACCTGACTCAAAATAAAAAACAATTCCTCTTTGATACCGCCCCCTAAAATGTGCAGAAAACCGAATTGAACAAATAGGACACTCACTCTATCCTTACCAAATGATAAAGTGTCCCCCGATAAGACTTTCGGGAAGGAATACTCAGCTTTTGAAGCATGCGTCCGAATTGTGCCACCTTATTGATAGCCAACCTGTCACGTGTCTTTGTCTGCAAATAGTTCAATATCTGCATGGAAGTCATCCACTTCCTTTCTTCCGCTTCCTCATCCAACGGACTAGGATAACAATGAAATAACTGTTCCAACGGACTCAATAAGTTCGCGCAAAGTCATAATGTGTCCCGATTTTGTTTCCGTTTTCATTTTGTCGAACAATGTGCCTGCCTCACAAACACTGAGAGTTTCTTTTCCACTCTCGCTATCTTGCCTGATAAAAGTAATATTCATTCTATTTTTATCTATTTTCTACAATCGGAATTTATTGTTTTAATTCCTGTAAAGATACGCTATAAGCTTCCGGAAAGCAAGCATTTCTCCTGATTAATATCCGCATTTTATTTGTATTACACTCAGATTTGATGTATCTTTGCTTAATAGTTACCAGAAGCTCACCAGTGTGAACAAACAAGCTATCAGTTGTAAACAAAAACGTTAACAAGTGTAAGCAATCTTATTCACAGCAGTGAGCCCCTGAGAAGCATTAAGGCTTAACAAAACAAACTCTAAGCATTAACGTATAACTACCTAAGAGAATACATAACAAGAACGGTTACTTTAAAACAAAACATGAAACTATGGCAATATTATTTGACTGGTATGAAAACCCCAAGCCTTCGGACAAAGAACAAGGAGAAAAGACACTGCACCCACGTCTAAAATATAACGGTTCGATAGGAACCGACGTATTGAGCCGACGCATTCAAGAACGTTGTTCGCTGACAGAAACGGACGTCACAGCTGTACTCGACGCCCTTTCACATATCATGGGACAGGAATTGGCAAACGGACGGCAAGTACATCTGGACGGTATCGGTTATTTTCGCCCTTGCCTGACCAGTACGGAACCCGTAACGATAGATACCAAACGAAAGGCTACCAAAGTAAAATTGAAAGCGATCCAGTTTCGTGCCGATCAGACATTGAAAAATGAATTTGGGATACTGAAAGTAAAAAGTCTCAAAGGCGGGCTCGACTTCTCCCAACTGACGAACGAAGAAATAGACCGGAAACTGACGAAATACTTCCAAACACACCCATTCATGCGGAGATGTGACTTCCAAGACCTCTGCAGAATGACAAGAAGCACGGCAATGCGACATATCCGGCGGCTACGTGACGAAGGAAAACTGAAAAATGAGGGTGGAGTGATGCAACCGATTTATGTACCAGGAAACGGTTATTATACTAATAATAAACATGTTACAGATTAAATAGTGGGAATTAGTAACCTGAGGGTAAAAATTACCCTCAGGTTACTCCAACTTAACTCTCATAGCCGCAAACAACGATGTATAAAGGGATTGAAGCTATCTATGAGAGTATGAGAGTAAAATCATCACTAACATCTATTGTATGCATTTTCTTTCACCGCTATTGTTCCATACAACATGGTTGACGGACAATGCTTACATACATCCCCTAACCCCGCATTCAACATTTTCCAGCATTCGGCGTTTTCCGGCACTTGTCCGGCTTCTTCCCCGAAAAGCTTGTTTGTAAAAATCACCTTCATCGTGTCATAATCGCTCACGAAGATATTGGCATTGATATTCCAGTACCGATTGTGACGCCGGGCAGAATGTTGGAGTTTCCTCCAACCCACACATTGTTGCCCAATGTCACAGGAGAAGTAAAAAGATTTCCAGAACTGAAAAGAAATAAGATTGCCCGTAAAACAATATTTTACCGGCAAACGTTTTCTTTATAGTATTTTTTTAAGTTATTTTGCGCAACAGATATCACGAAATCATCAAATTATGGATTGGATTGGCCTTGATTTAACATTCCCTATTACCGACCCTACATGGATATTTCTCCTTGTACTTCTCATTATACTGTTTGCCCCTATTTTATTGAACAAGTTGCGCATCCCGCATATCATCGGTATGATTCTGGCGGGACTGGCTGTGGGTGAACATGGATTCAACATTCTGGCACGCGACAGCAGTTTCGAATTATTCGGAAAAGTGGGACTGTATTATATCATGTTCCTGGCCGGTCTGGAAATGAACATGGGAGATTTCAAAGAGACACGGAACAAGGCGTTAGTCCTGGGGCTGCTCGCTTTTATTGTACCTATCGGAATCGGATTCGTTGCCAATGTGTCTTATCTGAAATATGGTGTAATCACATCCGTACTGCTAGCCAGTATGTATGCCTCACATACCCTGGTGGCTTATCCCATTGTCACCCGTTTCGGGGTGTCACGTCATCGTAGCGTAAGCATTGCGGTAGGAGGAACGGCAGTGACGGACACACTCACATTGTTGGTGTTGGCTGTCATAGGCGGTTTGTTCAAAGGAGAGACCGGTGGTTTCTTCTGGTTATGGCTGGTAGTAAAAGTGATTTTCCTGGGTGGACTAATTATCTATTTCTTCCCGCGTATCGGCCGCTGGTTCTTTCACCGCTACAATGACCATGTGATGCAGTTCATTTTCGTCCTTGCCATGGTCTTTCTTGGAGCAGGACTCATGGAGTTCGTAGGAATGGAAGGAATTTTGGGGGCTTTCCTCGCAGGATTGGTACTGAACCGACTCATTCCACACGTTTCTCCGTTGATGAATCATCTGGAGTTCGTCGGGAATGCGCTTTTCATTCCTTACTTTCTTATCGGAGTGGGAATGTTGATCAACCTGCGTGTTATCTTCGGACACGGAGATGCGCTGAAGGTGGCCGCCGTAATGATTGTAATGGCACTGACGGGCAAGTGGATTGCCTGCTGGTTCACGCAAAAGATATACAGGATGTCCGTTCTCGAACGAAACATGATGTACGGATTGAGTAATGCACAGGCGGCAGCTACATTGGCGGCGGTATTGGTCGGATATAATATTATCCTGCCCGGCGGCGAACGTCTGTTGAATGATGATGTACTGAATGGGACGGTTCTGCTGATCCTCGTTACTTGCGTAGTCAGTTCCCTGATAACCGAACGAGCGGCCAAGAAACTGGCCATGGATGATTCGGAACCGGGAAAAGAGTCTTCAACGGAAACTGAAAAGATTTTGGTATCTCTTGCCAATCCAGACACCATTGAAGACATGATGAACCTTTCTTTAGTGATACGTGATACGAAACTAAAGGACAATCTTCTGGCACTGCACGTTATCAACGACGACAGCACTTCCGATAACCTGAGAATGCGAAGTAAACGCTACTTGGAAAAAGCGGCCATGACAACAACAGCAGCCAATGTTTCGCTGAAACAGCTGACCCGCTATGACTTGAATATTGCTTCCGGCATCATCCACTCTGTGAAAGAGAATGAAGTAACGAGTATCATCACCGGGCTGCACCGCAAAGCGAATATCACTGATTCATATTTCGGAATGCTTGCCGGAAACCTGCTGAAAGGATTAAATTGCGAGATTATTATCTCTAAATTCCTGATACCGGTCAATACGATAAAGCGAATCGTTATTGCCGTCCCTCCGAAAGCGGAATATGAATCCGGCTTTCCACGTTGGTTGGAGCATTTCTGCCGAATGGGAAGCACGCTCGGATGTCGTGTGCATTTCTTTGCAAACGAACAGACAACCGCCCGCCTGCAAACGTGGATAAAGAAAAGACATAAACAGGTACTGACGGATTTCTCTCTTTTAGAGGACTGGAACGATTTACTGGTACTGACAGGGCAAGTAAGCTACGACCATCTGTTAGTCATTATCAGCGCCCGTCCCGGAACGATTTCTTATGACAACTCGTTTGAGAAATTGCCGAGACAATTAGGAAAATATTTCTCTAATAATAGCCTGATTGTGTTATATCCCAATCAATCGGGTGAACCACTGGACAGTTCTTTCTTCTCCAAGCTATACACCGATACTGAAACCCGACACTATGAGAAAGTGGGCAAATGGGTTTACAAATGGTTCAAAAAGAGTTGATAAGCGGTATATTCCGACCACAAATATATGCCATTTGAAGAACAAGGCTATTATTGTAATCTAATTTATAGTTTGACTACAATAACAGCCTTATACCATCAGTCTTGCACCATTAATTTTGTATAATATCACCCACTAAAAGAATATAGCCGAGATAGGTATTAAACTCATTGAAATATTCAGTTTCCTTTATTCGCTTCGGATTCATCTTGTAGATTTCCGCCTTCTCAAAACGTCTATTGTCCGGACGAATAATAATTGTATGTTCTTCTTCATTCAAGGACTCAAACAGACAATAATTAGTACGATTACGATCTCCGCAATATTTATCAAACCTACGGATATAGGAAGGATCATTCTGATCTATCTCTACTGTCATTCCTCCGGATGAAGGTCCGATTAAGTCAAACACCCCAACTCGAATTCCCTTAAAATGTACTTTCACAAAATCTTCCGAATCCGAGGATTCCAGAACAACCGGCAATGCTTTTTGGTCTCCCTGAAAATTTGAAAAGGCTTTATCATCTTTCGAGAGTAGTTTCCAACCTTCGGAATGTTCAAACTCTGTTACGGGAATCATTTTAGCTTTCTCATAATTACCCGGATACAACGGAGCTTTCAATGCATGTGCCTTTTCCTGCGCCTTGTTCATTTGTAACAGGGAGCGGCTCAGTGTCTTTGTATATATAGGATGTCCGCCATCATAAGTAGGATGTGTCCCATCATTCGTAAACACAATCTTACCACTATACTCCTTTTTTGAATCTCCTTTAAAAACCAACTTATCCTCATTCAACAATTCCAGAACATCATCGGCAAAATTAACAGACGGAATATCATAATAGTCTGCTACTGTCTCCATATACCGCACAGAACGGTAATTCTTTCCTGCTTTCAAGTCATCCAACATTGGTTCATTTAGCGTATAGAGAAAACATATATCCGTATGCGGATTATGATGCCAGATCTTACGCACAATTCCTTCCATGGAATGAGCGATCACCAAGGAGTCAGTTTTGGCATCATTCACAGCAAATTCGACAAATACCAAATCCGGATGATACTGCAACACGTCCCGTTCTGTACGGAACACACCCAAATCGGATCCGGTCCCACCAATTCCGGAATTTATTGACGTAAACTGTACATTACTATATTGTTGCTTGAGCCAATCAGTAATCTGCACTCTATATCCTTGATGATTTGTTATACTTCCACCCAAAAAAACGACAGATACGGGTTCATTCTTTTGTATCTTATAATTAAAATTAGGAAGTCCTGCACGCATCTGTAACCCTGCAGAGTCTTCTGTTGTAGTACAACTCAAACAAAACCCGATAAGACAAGCTATAATTCCACTAAATAAAAATTTCTTCATAAGTATAATGATTAAAATGTAAACAGTTTATGCTCCAAGTTGACCGGTGACTTACCTTTGAACGGAAGCTGTCCCAACAATATCCGTAATAAAGCAGAATGAGTGGAAGCATCATTCGAATAAGTATTTATATAAGTCTTGACACGTTCAAAATATTCATTTCCAATGTAAGGACTACCTAATGAAATAACAATCACTTTACTTTTGTCCATAGAATTGGCAGCCCATACGGACTGAGCCTCATCGTCCCATAATTGGAGCGGGCCAAATGGAGTATGAGTATTCCGTGCTACCAGAAAGATTACTTTATCATACACTTCAGTCGCATTATCCTGCCAACCTTGATCTTCATAAAGTATATTACGGCGGAAATCAACCTCAAAACCATTCTTCACAAACTCATCCCGCAAATTCTGTAATCGCTTAAAGTCACGGTCGTTACCTTTATGAGCTACGGGAGTTACAGCCACCAATAACAGCTTTTTATCTTTTTCCAAAGAAAGTGGTAACTTATGATCTTCATCCCGTACTAAAGTTATGGAACGCTCTGTTATCTCTTTGGCAGCTTCCCGTATTTCAGCTTTTTCTTCTGCTGAGACAGGACGTATCAACTCCCTGTTTTTATTTAATAACCCAAAACGTTCTTTCATTGCCCAAACACGGCGAACAGCATCGTCCAACCGTTCCATTGGAATTTCACCACGTTGAATCCGTACTTCTACCGTATCCATGTATTCGTAAGAAGGCCACAACAATATATCTACCCCGGCTAAAAAGCTGGCAACTTGCCCTTCCAAATCATTTTTATACCAGCCCCGGAAACCTGCCATTGTCATCGCGTCCGATACCACAACCCCGTTAAAATGCATTTCTTTTTTCAATAACCCGGTTAATAGCTCATGGGATAAAGTTGCCGGAGGCAGATAACCATTTATCTTTTCTTTCTGATAGAAAGGTAAAGTTATATGTCCGGGCATGATACATGCAACTCCTTTTTTAATCAACTCGGCAAACACTTTTCCATGATATTGCTTCCACATTTCTTCAGACAAGGAATTGACAGTTGTCATCAAATGCTGATCACGATAATCAACCCCATCTCCCGGAAAATGTTTGATTGTAGCGGCAACAGAGTTATCTTGCAACCCCTTTATCTGTTCGGACAACAAACAAACCGCTTTTTCCGGATTATCCGAAACTGAACGTGTATTTACAATAGGATTCAATGGATTCATATTTAAATCTGCAACAGGATGTAACACCCAGTTTATACCCAACGAACGACATTCTAATGCTACACTTTTACCATATTTATAAGCTAATTCCGGAGAATTTGCGGCTCCCAGTGCCATCTCTTTCGGAAAAGGAGTCATCCCTTGAAGTCCTACTCCCGATTCATAATCCTGTTGAAACAATAAAGGAAGCTCTGATGCTTTTTGATATTCCTCGACAGAACTACGCACAAAATCAACCCGCTCTTCCTCCGGAACTCCTGTAAACAACTTCCACCCCATAAAATAACCTGTAACCGGGTAACGTTTGAAGTACACGTCCAATGAGCCGTCTCCCAAATCCAATTCTTTCTTGCGATCAGGTAGCATTAACATTGTCTGCCCTATCTTTTCACGCAAAGTCAAAAGTTTCCAAGTGGAATCTACCGACTGAAATTCATAAACCTCATTAACCGAACCGGCTGTCACTCTTTCTTTTGTACAAGAAAAGAACACGGATACAAGCAATGTAGCAGTAACTATTAAAAAAGAGTTTTTCATAATTCATTTCACTTTGTTTTTCATGTTACAAAAATAGCACTCCTTATTTTAATCCATTAGAAATCATGTTTCAATCTTTTCCATACATGTATCTTTATTCCTACTCCGGTTACATTACTATCACACAGGTTACGTTTTTCGTTTTCAGCCTCGATTTTGTTTGCGAGTTACTTGCAAACAAATTATATTTGCTTCTACTAAAAATATCTATCAGGACATGAAAAACATTGCATTCATCATTTTTCTTCTGTTTATTTCCATTTGCAGAGCGCAAGACAACAACATATTGTTTCAGAACTATAACGTAAGTAACGGACTCTCGCAAAACACCGTTATACGTAGTTTGGAAGACAGTAACGGAGTTATGTGGTTTTGCACGCGGGATGGGCTGAACCGGTTTGATGGTACCGAGTTCGAAGTTTTTCGCGCCGACGGTCAGCCGCACTCCCTATCCAGCAGTGATGTTACCACCATTATTGAAGAATCGCCCGGAGTTCTATGGATAGGGACTCACAGTGGACTGAATCGCTACGATGTATCCTCAAATACATTCACTCAATACTTTCATGATCCGGCGAACCAGTATACTATATCGGACAATTGCATCAAACACTTGTTGTGCGATAACCAAAAAAGAATCTGGGTAGGCAGCATGAAAGGACTCAATCTGTATAATAAGGAAACTGATGATTTTATCCCCATTTCAACCAACGGTTCTGTCTTCTGGCTTATGCAAAACAGTCAAAATGAAATCTGCTATCTTATCAACAACACATTGTGCATCATGAATCCTGTCACCTATGTTACAGAGCGTTTTCAATTCGGTGATGAACATAAAATCTACTTTTTATATGAAGACAATGATAAACGCCTGTGGGTAGGTATGTGGGATTCAGGACTTAAGTGGTTTGACCGTAAAAACCGTAAACTTGTAGATGCCAACCTGACAATGGAAAACGGCAAAAATTTCAATAACTCCCAAGTCAACTACATTGTAGAAACGTTGGAAGGAAATCTTATGCTTGCCACACGTGAAGGAGTGCTGATTTATGACCGGCAAGCAAACAGGCTTATCAATTATTACCAACGGGAACAAAGCTGCGGTTTGAGTGAAAATACCATCATCTCTCTATATAGGGATAAAGCAAATAATATATGGATCGGAACTTACGGAGGAGGTGTTAATTTGTACACACCATACAGTAATTTCTTTATTCCTCATAAACCAGAATATAAGCTCCAGAAAAGTATCGGAAACATTAATGCCATAGTGGAATATAAAGAGAAACTTTGGTTAGGCACGGACGGTGGTTTAATCATCTACAATCCCAAAGACGAAAGTTATGAGTACTGTCCGCTTCATGTTCCACGCTCGGTAACAAACAATGAAGTAAAGTATATACAGAAAGAAGGAGATCATCTTTTATGGATTAGTATTTATTATTGCGGACTATATCTCTATGATATGGAAACCCGCCGCATAATAAAAGAAATACCCGATTTTCCTTATAATCAAGTAAGACGTATTGCCAAAGGTACTGATAATATTTATTGGATTGCTTTAGGAGTAGACAGCCCCATACTACGTTACCACATGGAGAACAACCAATTGGAAGAGTCTTTTCCAGTAAAGGGTCGTGCCACAGAACTTTCTATCATCAATGTACAAGATTTAAAAGCTATAGGACCTTATATATGGATGGGGACTCGTGCAGCCGGTCTATATCGCTATCACACACAGACTCATGAATTAAAACATTTCGGTAGTGAAGAAAAAAGTCCGGAACAATTCCTGCCAAGCAATCATGTCAGTACGCTGTATACTGATGCATCGGAAAATTTATGGATAGGAACTTATGGCGGAGGCATAGGATTATATAATAATATCAAAGAAAGTTTCACGATATATAATGAAGAGAACGGTCTTCCCAATAATGCTATCAACAGTATTGTGGCCGATAATAACGGTAAATTATGGGTTTCTACTTTAAAAGGCATGTCATGTTTTGACCCCAAATCAGAGACTTTCACTAACTGGGATAATAAAAATGGATATTCTTTGCTGGAAACCAATTTACACGCTTGCCTGAAAAGTTCATCCAACATTTTTTATGTCGGTGGAAATAATCATTTCCTTTCATTTAATCCCCAATTAATTAGACGAAATACATTTATACCTCCCGTATACATTACAAAAATGAGAATTTGGGCAGATTATCTGGAAGATAATAAAGCTGCCCAATGGGTAAATATCTCAAATCAGAGAATCAAATTAAGATACAACCAAACCTCATTCACAATCAAATTCTCCGCACTTAGTTATGTGTTTGCCTCCAACAATAAATTTTCCTATATGCTTGAAGGATTTGATAAGGGTTGGTCGGAACCGACACACGAACGGAGTGTTAACTATACTAATATCCCGCCGGGTAAGTATGTTTTTAAAGTAAGAGCTTGCAATAATGACGGTATATGGAGCAATGGAAATGCTTCATTATCAATTACAGTCACTCCTCCTCTATGGAAAACATGGTATGCGTATTTGTTCTATCTAGCATTCACCATTAGCATGATTATGCTGTTCATACGTTATAAAACCCGGGAAGCACAACTGAAAATGGATCTTCAGTTAAAACAGATGGAGAAACAGAATATTGAAATCAGTCACAATATGGGTGTACAAATGTTCACCAATTTCTCACATGAGCTACGTACTCCGCTCACTTTAATCATAGCTCCGCTCACAGACCTGTTGCATAAAGAAGATATGCCTCCGGCATATCGCCAACCATTGGAGCTGATCAACCGTAATTCCCAACGTTTATTATGGCTGGTAAACCGTTTAATGGACTTTCACAAGCTGGAAGCCGGGAAAATGCAACTTCACGTCAGCAATTACAATCTAGGTACTTACATACCTGAAATCATCAAACTATTTATGCCTGTTGCCGAAAAGAAAAACATATCTATCGAATTTAATGATACGACCTCCTCAACAGACACTTGGTTTGATGCCATTCTATTGGAAAAGGTTTTCTTTAACCTGCTCTCCAACTCTTTAAAGCATACTCCCAACGGTGGATATATTATCATCTCAAGTATGGAAACCAATACTGAAGATATTCAGAAGCCTGAAAATTTGGGCCTCCCCGCAGGAAAGATTCTTTTGATTAAAGTAGAAGATAGCGGCTCCGGAATCCCTGCCAATATGATGCCCCGTATATTCGAAGCTTTCTTCCAGGCAGGTGAGAAAGTGTTGGGAAGCGGAATTGGGCTGAATCTGACAAAAAGTATCATTGAGCTCCATGGCGGACGTATTTGGATAGATAATAAAGAAGGGCATGGAATGACCGTGTCTTTCACCCTCCCATTAGGTAAAGACAGTTATACCGAAAACCAACTACTTAGCAAAGACAAGATAGTAAAATCCACCCATGCTTATTCTGATGTAGAAGCACTTATTGCAACAGATGTCAATCCCTGCGAGATATCTCAGACTAATACTTCACCCAAGGAAATGACTCTGCTCATAATAGAAGACAATGAGGATGTACGTAATTACCTGGTATCATTACTCAGCAAATACTATAATATCTATACTGCCGTAAATTGTAAAGAAGGCTATGAAATAGAACAAAAACAAATACCTGATTTGGTGATTAGTGACATTATGACTCCATATATGGACGGTATTGAGTTTACAAGATTATCTAAAAACAATATGGTAACTTCACATATTCCGATCATATTGCTCACAGCCCGTGTCACTTCATCGCAAGTGCGCGAAGGCTATGAATCGTTAGCTGACGATTATATCATGAAACCATTCGATCCGGAATTGTTGGTTGTACGTGTTGCCAACCTGTTGATTAATCGGAAAAAACTCGCAGAACGATATGGAACGGAAATGGTATCAATCAACAGAGAGCCACAGAAAGCTAAAGAAACTTCTGTTTATAGTGCCATGGAAGAAAAGTTTATGAAAAAAGTAATGGAAATAATAAACAAAAACATAGAAAACCCTGCCTACTCCATTGATCAGTTCAGTGAAGAAATCGGTATGAGCCGCGTACAGGTATATCGCAAAATCAAAGCCGTAACAGGTATGTCGCCCAGTAAACTCATCCTTGACATACGGTTGAAAACGTCACTAGATATGCTTCAAAACACAGAATATACAGTGACCGAAGTTTCTTATCGATGCGGTTTTAATGAAATATCTTATTTCGGAAAATGCTTCAAAACAGAATACGGCTTATCTCCTTCCGAATATATAAAGAAGTACAGGAAATAACAGAGTTATTACCAAAAAGAAGTGCCGCTATGTCTTACGATAGCGGCACTTCTTTTTTAGAACCTCACCTTCTTTTAAGGTTGCTGATAAGATCCTGAATACAAATATTCAATGGAAGGCAACGGTACATACATAGTACTGTAAGGCGGATTCATTGCAGGAATCGGATCCCCATCAGTATTCGGATTATCATAAACAGCTCCCGGATTTCTCTTTTGCCCATCAATTGTCTTCTGCATAGCTACTAAATAAAGCAAGCGGTCTCCATTCTCAAAACCAAACTCTTTGATTCTTTCTTTTTCTATATCTGCTTCAGTTACATTCTTCAAAGGAGTCAATCCGGCACGTTGACGAATCTTATTCACATCTCCTAAAGCTTGAGATACATTCTTAGACAGGACTAAGGTCGCACGCGTCAGATATGCTTCCGCCAAACGAATCAACGGTACTTGGGAATACTTCCCATACGGAGCCCGATAATACTTATCATTCCAAAAAGCATTCCATTTTGTCTTGTTATATGCCATTTCATGTATGGTTTTATCTCCTCCATCCGTATAGTTTTTCAGGAAATAATGCAGTTGAGTAAATCTCTTATCAGCCAAGGCTTCTGCACTCGGAACATAATTCGTCAAATCCATAGGATCATCTGTTACCGCCCAACCAATATATTTAATTAAACGAGGATTCCAGTAAGCACAAGCCCAACCGCCATGTTGCCAATTCTGACTGCCACGCGCTCCTTCCAACCATAATTTATTACTAGCATCAAATGTCTTTGACTTGAAATTATAAATACCAGTTTTACACATACGAGCCAACGGAATAGCTACGTTATTTCCCTGATTGCTTTCAGTGAACGCACACTCAAACATAACTTCCTTGGATACCGGGTCTACAGTATATTGTTGTTCGGCATTCCGGTTAAAAGCAACAATCGGTTCTTCAGTCAAATCAAAAGGTGCTACTCCGGCTTCCGCTTTAGTAATCACATAATCAGCTTCTTCCAATGCTCCGTCTTTATCTCCCATTAACCATTTTACACGCATCAACATCATAGCAGCTGAAAATTTATTGGCACGACCACGCACAAAATAATCTTCAGGCATCAGACTTTTAGCTTTAGCAAAATCAGACAACATCTGATCATACACTTCTTTCACAGTCCCCATATAAGGATTGCGTGCAGACTCTTGTGAATAATCGAGCCTATTGATTAACGGAATGAACTTACGATTATTCCCCTCTCCGCCTGCCGGGTCGTAAGGAGCAACAAAAGCCCGGCTAATCAGCCAATAGGTATACCCCCTCATAAAATATAGTTCTCCGGTCTGACGTGCCAACGTCTTCTTATCATTTTCAGTCATATTGGCAAAAACTGGCTCTCCTTTTTTCTCCTTCTCCTCAATATAAGTCAACGGAGAAGTAGCTCCTGTTACAGAACGATATAATATTGAAAAGGTCTTCTCAAATTGTTGTCCTGTTACATCAAAGGTAGACATCTGACGAGGATACCAGTAAAGTGCTTCCTGCTCATAAGCCCCTTGCGGATTAACCGTAGACAAATCTGCCACCAATTCCTGATAATAAGGGATAATACCGATAGGTGCCTGCCAGTTAGGATTCTGAAAAAGAGTATTATAAGGATCAGCAACAGAATATTCCAAATCATCAACCGATAACCAAGGATTAGATTCCGGACGATCCAGTTCAAAAAATTTATCCATATCACAGGAAGCAAGAAGTGCAATACCGGATAAGGCTATCATTATATTTTTTATCGCTTTCATACTATCAAATATTTAATTAAAATTTAAAGTTAATACCTGCGGAGAATATACGGGTCTGCGGCATTTCACTACCGGAGAATACAGCTCCCTGCGCATTGGCACCTGTTTGGTTCTTTACTCTTACTTCAGGGTCATAGCCGTTAAATGAAGTAATGGTGAAAAGGTTGACAGCTGAGACATACACTCTTAAAGCATCAATATTTATTTTCGAGCAGATTCTTTGTGGAAGTGTATATCCTAAAGTTAAATTACGCAAACGTAAATAAGCACTTTTCTCCAGATACTTGGTGTGACCGGCATCATGTTTTATATAAGTTACATTTTGCTTGTCATTTCCATTGTCATCATAATTATATTTATCTTGCCAACGAAGTTGCGGATACTCTGCAATATCTCCCGGTTTCTTCCATGAGTTCTCATAAATATCAGCAGTCACATTATTACGTCCATCTCCTACAAATGATTTTGTATATCTATGATAATTAAAGGTATAACTACCTAATGAGAGATAGAACATAAATGATAAATCGAATGCCTTATATTTAAAGTTATTTGTCCAGCCCATATAAACTTTCGGAAGAGCCGTTTTACCTTCTTGAATTATACGATGTTTATTTACGTTTGATTGAGTAGCGGGAATCAATCTTCCGGTTTTCACTGTCTCACCGGTCTTATTGTAACGGTCAAGATCTATTTCATAAATCATGCCGATACCTTTCTCCGGATCAACTCCTGCCCATTCAGCCATAAAATAAGTACCCAAAGCCAGATCTTTCTTCGTGATCGCTCCCGGACGTGTATTGATGATACCGGTTCCTTTTGCATCAACACTCGCATCAAGCGCTGTCACTTTATTCATATTTGTCGTCAAATTATAGTTCATGTTCCATTCAAAGTCTTTCTTGACCAAAGTAACATTAATGTCAAATTCAAATCCCTGATTATACATCGAACCAACATTTGCCCACATAGAATTATTGTCAGCATTACCGCCACTATTGGTGATACCGGCAGATGCGGGTAATTGCACACGCATCAACATGTCACTTGTCGTACGACGATAATAAGCAATAGAACCATTTACTTTATTATTGAACAGCGCATAATCAAGTCCCAAGTCAATACTTTTGTTTTTCTCCCATTTAGCTGCTTTATTAGCAATATTCCATAAGAACATATTCTGCATATTATTGTAATATTGCTTGCTCTTTATACTATACGAATTCTTCGTCACTTCCGAAGGAATGTTCTGATTACCTGTTTCTCCATAGCTGCCACGTAACTTCAACAATGAAATAAAACCGGCATTACGCATAAAAGCCTCATCAGAAATAATCCAACCACCTGAAACTGAATAGAAGTCTCCAAAACGGTTTTCTTTCACAAACTTAGATGATCCTTCGCGTACAAAAGATGCTCCAAGTAAATAACGTTGTTTGAACTTATAGTCGATACGGTTAAAGAAACTGAATGTGTAACTCTCACCACCTATATAAGCACTGTTATTCCCCAGCATTGTGCCAATGATCTTGGGTTCCTGAAACTCACCACTCAAGTTCTTACCGGCAACAACGGCATTATCCGTATAACTCCTATTTGCTTCAATACCCGTTACAATATCCAGACCATGATCTGTCCATTCACGGTTATATTTGGCAAAAGCATGATATTGTTGGGACTTAGTCGTTTTCTTGCTTTTATTACCTTGGTTACCATCTACATTGCCAGTATTCGTAATCAAGCCGGACAACCAATAATCACTTTGCGCCAATCCATACCCATAACTTGCATCTGCACGAACTGAGAGCCCTTTTATCCACTTCAGGTTAACATCCATATATAATGTTGTGCGGAAACTAAAATTCTCACCTGTACTCAACTGATAATCGTTGTCAAGAGTAGCTGTCGGATGACCATCCGCCATTTGTGGATTCCAATACCCTGTAGGGTCTTCCGGATCATACACTTTGCGCCACGGAAACTTATCAGAAACTACCGCCCATTTATTCGTCGATTTTTTACGGTCGAACTTCAGAAAAGACTGAGTTCCCAAAGTCACAATTCCTTTCTTAAATTCACTATTCAAACGTGCACTGACCGCATTCATGCTAAGCCCTTTCAAACTGGACTCATCAGAACGGTAATTAACAGACGCGTAAGTCGTTGAGTTCTCTCCCCCTTGGTTCAAGGCCACGTTTATATCATGGAAATGTCCCATACGAGTCACCAAATCAACCCAATCCATATCCGTATTCATAGCTTCCTCACGAGTTATCGGAGAAGTCCAATTGGAATAATACGGTTCGATAATATCTTTCTGTGGGTCAAGCGGATTTAATCCCACATTAGCACGAGCCTCATCCATTATATTAAAGTATGTCTTCGTATTGGCCAGCCCTAAATCTGAATTAGTGATAGGAGTAATACCACCTTCATAATGAACGTCGAATTTAAGTCCTCCCTTTTTTCCCTTCTTCGTTGTAACAATGATCACACCGTTCGCACCTCGGGAACCATAAATTGCAGTTGCAGCAGCATCTTTCAATACTTCTATTGATTCAATATCATTGGAGTTCACCATCGTAGAACCTCCACCTACAATACCGTCAACCACCCAAAGCGGATCACTCCCCGATGCAATAGAACCGATACCGCGAATCTTTATCTGTGGAGTACTACCCGGCATACCGTCATTCACAACTTGTACACCGGAAGCCAGCCCCTGCAAAGAATTCTCAAAACGCCCACCTTGCATCAGCGACATTTCATCACTTTTAATTTTAGAAACAGACCCTATCATATCACGGCGTTTCTTAGTTCCATAGGCAATCACCACCACATCATCAATCACCACAGAGTTTTCTGTCAATGTAACATCGATAACCCGACGTTTTCCCGGAACAATTTCCTGATTATCAAACCCCATATAACTAAATCGAAGAGGAGAAGAATCTTTCTGAACAACAATACTATACCGACCATTCATATCAGTAACAGTACCATTCGTTGTACCTTGTTCTAAAACCGAAACACCTACAAGAGGCTCTCCTTTGGGGTCAACTACCTTACCAGTAATTGTTGCATTCTGTCCCCAAACAGACAACGTCGGTAAAATAAGTCCAATCATCAGCACCAACAGGAACCGAGATCGTAATCCAATACGTGTAAATGAATTCATAATAATTAAAAATTTAATAAAGGTTACTTAGTGTTGTTTAACTACGGATGCAAAATTAGGCATTAGACAGCACGGCAATTAATACTCATGCTTCAAAATATATGAGAATAACATCTTCATAACAACACTGGTTACATTTATAT
Organism: Bacteroides caccae; assembly: GCF_002222615.2. Lineage (NCBI taxonomy): Bacteria > Pseudomonadati > Bacteroidota > Bacteroidia > Bacteroidales > Bacteroidaceae > Bacteroides > Bacteroides caccae. The sequence goes on from NZ_CP022412.2 coordinate 177,380, forward strand.
AATACATGTTACATGATACGCAAATTCGAATGATTTATGTCAGTCTCAACCGTCATGTTTTTCATATTTTCTGCAATGATATAAAATACTTCGAATAACTCATGAAACAAATCTCATATATTTTGAAATGCCATTATTAAAAAGATTGGCTAAATCACGGTACTTTTGCACTTGTTCTATTTTCAACAATCAATATAATACAATGAAACATTTACTGATCTTATTATTAGCCTGTACTTTTTCCTTTCCCAGCCGGGGGCAAAGTATTATCCAGCTTTCCCCACTCCAAGGAGAGAGGGGCATACAAGCAGCCATCGAAAAAGCATCTATGAACGGAAGCTCCATTTTACTTCATGACGGAGACTATATCCTTCATAAAAGCATAGATATAAAAAACTGCAAGAAAGGGATAATAATAAAAGGAAAAAATCCGGGAAAGGTACAGTTGCGGTGTGATAAACCCTTGAAAGGAAAACTGAGACCTGTCAAAGATACTCAAACAAAAAACAGAGTTCACCCGAATGCTCAAGGTATTATTATGGAGATAGACTTATCGGAAATAGGTATCAATGTTCCTTTTTTTCCCGATTTAATGAAAGAGCGTAAGAACTTTCCACAACTCATTTACAACAATGAGCTACTCCCTCTTTCGCGTTACCCCAACAAAGGTTATCTATATATGAAAAGGGTATTGGACAATTTCGGAACAAACGAACAAGGAGGTACTTTTGAATATAGTGATCCGGAACACGGCAAATGGGTGAATGCCGTCAAAAACGGTCTATGGTTTACAGGATACTGGCGTATCCCCTGGCAGGCCTGGACTGTACGTATAAAGGAAATAGACCCGAACAAACAAACTGTCACTCACAGCGTAGGGATAGAAACAAAGGAAGGAAAAGATGTAGGCATATTTGGCGGCATCGGTTCCAAATATCATCGTCCGTACGGTTCGGGAAAAGAAGAATATTATGTAGAGAATCTTCTCGAAGAAATAGATCATCCAGGAGAATGGTGCATTGATTTTACAACTCAAAAATTATATCTTTTCCCTCCCGAACATTTTGATGAAAACTTATTGAGTATTGTATCAGACAATACCCCATTGATTAACATTATAAATTCAAATCATATAAAAATAGAAAATATCTCCTTCAAAAATCATTTAGGCGATGGCGTCATCATAAAAAATGCCACAGAATGTCTGATTGCCGGATGTAACTTCAAAAATATATTAGGAGACGCATTAATCATTCAGGGAGGAAAACAAAATAGAATACAAAGCAACAACTTTGAATATATCGGTCGCACCTGTATTGAGGTATCAGGAGGTGACCGAAAAAATCTGATTGCTTGCAAACACTTAATAGAGAACAATTATTTTACCCGTTTTGGTGAGATACAGCGCAGTTATGCTCCTGCTGTAAAACTGGGAACCTTTACTACAGGAATCGGCATAAAAGAAGGCAATGCAGTGGGAATTACCGTCCGGCACAATATGGTACACAACGCTCCCCATGCAGCCTTTATCTATGGAGGAAACAACAACATCCTAGAATATAATGAAGTGTTCGACATAGCTCGGGTCACAGGTGATGTCGGAGCCTTTTATAGTCGTTGGGACTGGACTTCACGAGGCAACGTCTTACGCCACAATTTTATTCATCATTCACCACGAGCTAATGCATTGTATGCAGATGATGGACATGCGGGGGACTCAATTTATAAAAACATAGTCCATCAAGTCGTTTCCGGTACCATTATAGGTGGAGGCCACTGCAATTACGTTCACGATAATCTATATTTTGATTGTAGTGCAGCAGGCATAAGTATTGATGCCCGTGGAAAAAAACGAAATTATAATGCACAAAATCCTGAATTCACCCATTTGTTCGATGTTTTCCGGATTAACAAAGGCAACTGGGACAACATCTACCCAGGCATAAGTACATTTTTACAGACCGACCATCTGGAATTACCCATTAATAACAGCATAGCAGATAACACATTTATCAACTGCCGTTGCGGATTACGAAAAGAAGGGAAAGATGAAGATTTTCAATATTCATACTTCGGCAGTAATACAGACTTGGTTATTCCCAACTTAAATTTCCGGGAAATATCTATTCTAAAAAGTCTGAAAAATATTCTGGGAGTTAGCTCTATAACAGAATACCAATTAGAGAAATGCGGACTATATATAGATAAATATCGCACTTCCTTACCGGATAGAGTACAATTAATCAATTCTATAAAACAACAACAAAAGGGTTTTGATTCTATCGAAGATCAACAAGTTACTAATAACAATCAATAATATTATCATGAGAAAACACCTATTTCCAGTCCTTTTGCTAGCGAACACACTGTGGAGTTGCCTGTTTGCTCAAACTCCTATTGTTATGGATATGGTTCATCATAATCCGGGTGAACCTTTCACAAACACATGGTTCAATGAACCTGGGAATTTAGTGCAATATGGTTTTAACGCGCAAGTAGTTAATGAATTTCAATCTGTACATACAGCCATAACATATAGCAGTTTAGACCCGAGAATATGTCCTGCCGGTTCTAAAGAACGTTTATGGATCGATTCTGTTGCCACCCGTATAGAAAACAAGATTGAAGCTATCCATAAAGCCGGATTGGAAGCATATTACTTTACTGATATCATCGTACTTCCCAAACGCCTGGTGGAAATTTATAAAAATGAAATTTGTGACGCGACAGGACGAATTGACTTCACTCGCCCCAAAACACAAGAGATACACCGAATCATGCTTCAAGAAATATTTAAACGTTTCCCGAAACTTGACGGTCTAGTTATTCGCGTAGGAGAAACTTACTTGCAAAATACTCCTTACCACACAGGTAATGGTCCCATACCCAGAAACGAAAAATCATGGGAACATAATTCTGCTTATAAAACCGATGGAGGAGAAAAAATACACAGTAACCTAATAAATCTGCTGAGAGAAGAAGTATGCATACGTCAAAATAAAAAAATCTTCTATCGCACATGGGATTTCGGTTACTTCCATATCAATCCCCAATATTACCTTTCCGTAACAAACAACGTTGAACCTCACCCCAATCTATATCTATGCATAAAACACGTACAGGGGGATTATCACCGAACGTATAAATTCAACCCTACATTAGGAATAGGTAAGCACAAACAAATTGTAGAAATTGAATGTCAACGCGAATATGAAGGCAAAGGAGCATACCCGAACTATATTGCAGACGGTGTACTTAATGGATTTGAAGAATTAAAATCAGATTCCCAGCCTTACTGTTTGAACCAGTTAAAATCAAATCCCAATTTTGCCGGTATTTGGACATGGTCAAGAGGAGGAGGCTGGAGAGGTCCCTATATCAAAAATGAATTATGGTGTGACATAAACGTTGCAATATTGGCCAATTGGGCAAACCGGATGTCGTTACCGGAAAAGGAATTATTTAAGAAATACGCCATAGCCAACGGATTCAAAGGAAAAGACATCGAACGTTTTCATCGTCTTTCTCTTTTGTCTGCTGACGCGATTGTCAGAGGAAGAGCATCTTTAATTCTCCCCATCAATGTATGGTGGACGAGAGATCAATTCATCGGAGGAGAGAAAGAACTGAGACAGAATCTCAAAACTATTATAGAACAAGGACTAACTCATAAAATCATACTAGAAAAATCCCAAAGTGTTGCTATCTGGAAAGAGATTGTAGCATTAGCCGATAAAATACAAACAGGCAATCCGGAACTAAGACGTTACTTACAAACTTCCGCCAAGTACGGATTACTTTTATATTCAATCTATGAACAGGGTTGGATCATCATGCTCAAAGGCTACGAAGGAGATATGAACGGTCAATATGACACAAAAAGTATTCGCAAAGCCATCGATAATTATGACCGGTTATGGAAAGAATACAAACTATTCGGAGAGACTCATCCGGATTGTGCCACACTTTATGAGCCTTATAGTTTTGACTTTAACAAACCTCCATTGTATCACGATTTAAAACAAGGACTAAATCCTACTGTAGATAAATACAGAATTACAGATAAACCATAAAAAATAAGAAAATATGAAGAAGACATTTCTAACCGTGCTGTTATTCTATATTTTCACAGGAATAGCAGTAGCACAAAACCTGTCAAAAACAACAGAATACAAAATCTTATTGACAGGAGCCTCATTCGCTTCTCCGCAAAACGGTTGGTTCGAAATCGGTTGTCGCAAACTGAATGCCGAAGCCATAAACCGGGCCATAGGTGGAGAAGCCATAGCCAATACAGCTAACCGAATGGCCAATGGTACCCTCTACTCTAAAGAAGAACTGGGAAATATTGATGCATTAGTCATTATGCAAGTACACAATAAAGATGTTTATGAAGAACTTCAACTGAAAGATAAATACACGGATTATGAAGTACCATTTGATCGCAGCAATTACGCGGCAGCCTATGATTATGTCATCAAACGTTACCTCACGGAATGCTATGAATTACGTAACGATACTACATCCAAATACTATAATACTCCTTATGGTAAACCTGCAATTATTGTATTATGTACACACTGGCATGATTGTCGCACCGTTTACAATGAAAGTATCAGAAAACTCGCCGCTAAATGGGGATTTCCTTTAATTGAATTTGATAAATATATCGGATTCTCAAAAAATGTATTACATCCTGTCACAGGAAAACCTTTCAGCCAATTATATTCCACGGATATTCAAGTTACAGAAGGCATAGCTTATGGACATCATCCCATACGGGGAGAACAATCATATATGCAACAACGAATGGCAGCTATTTTTGTAGATTCGATGAACAGAATTTTACCTATAAAGTACTAAGTATGAAAAGAACTATTATATATACCCTCTTTCTCCTGTCTTTCGTTTGTCAACAGGCGAATGCGACACATATTGTTCAAAATCAATATGATTCCTCATTGAACCAATCGGAACATATGTCTTGGTGGACACATGACAGGTTTGGTCTGTTTATCCACTGGGGACTTTACGCTATGCCTGCTCGCCACGAATGGGTAAAAAGCAGAGAAAAAATGTCCGATGAACATTACAACCGTTACAAAAACTTATTTAATCCCGATTTGTATAATCCGGAAGAATGGGCGTATATGGCAAAAGCAGCCGGAGTTAAATATATGGTTTTCACGACTAAGCATCATGATGGTTTTTGTATGTGGGACAGTAAATATACGGACTATAAAATAACCAATACACCTTATAAAAAGGATGTCTTAAAACCGTTAGTTAATGCTTTTCGTAACGAAGGTATACGTATAGGATTTTATTATTCGCTATTGGATTGGCATCATCCCGATTTCACCATTGACCGTAACCACCCCCAAATGCCACAAAACCCCGACCTCTTGAAAGAATTAAATAAGAACCGTAATATGGCAAAATACAGGGAATATATGAAAAACCAATTAACCGAATTGCTCACTGAATTTGGACAAATTGATGAACTTTTCATGGATTATACGTATGCTGAAGGAGAGAATGGAAAGAATAGTAAAGACTGGGATGCAGAAGGTATTGTCAAATTAGCACGAAAATTGCAACCACAGATTATTATAAACAACCGCCTCGGACTAACAGAAAATAGACAAGGCTGGGATTACATCACTCCAGAACAATTCATGCCACAACAGTGGCCCACAGTAAACAGCCAACGAGTTCTTTGGGAAACCTGTCAAACATTCTCCGGCTCATGGGGTTACCATCGTGATGAATACAGTTGGAAAAGTGTACATCAAATAATTGTTATGTTAGCCGAAACTGTCAGTAAGGGTGGAAATCTATTACTAAACGTCGGGCCAACAGCAAGAGGTGTTTTTGACGAACGTGCTATAGAACGTTTAAACGGCCTGGCACATTGGATGCGTTTTCATAGTAGCGCCATTTATGGATGTACTGCCGCACCAACTGAATATGCTTGTCCCAACAATTGTATTCTCACATATAACCCCAATACTAACCGACTGTATATACACGTGTTAGAATGGCCATTCAAATCCTTATATCTAAAACAATATAAAGGAAAAATCAAATATGCTCAATTATTGAATGACAATTCAGAACTCAAATTTCGGACTGAAACCAAAAAAGGAAGCCATATGACCGAAAATACAGGAGCTGATGATGTTATCATCACTTTACCTGTAGAACGCCCAAATGTCGAGTTACCGGTTATAGAACTTATATTGGAGTAGTCAACAGCAACGGAAGATTCCAACTAGATGTTGAACTTCTGATCGAAGAACATGAGCTGAAGTTTGATTACACTATTCAATCGCTTCAAATAAAGATAAGTCACTATTTCGATTCCATAACTTATGAATTGCTTTTCCTGATATGCAATGAAGCGGAACAAGTCCTCTTTGCCGGCTATCTAAAGAATTATACCTGAAATCTCCCATGACGAAATAACAATCCTCTTTTATAATGATAGGACCAAAATTATCATGAGAAGCAATTCGTTTACCTTTTTCCTCAATAGCCTTATTATTAATATATACGATCCCATCTTTAAGCTGTATTGTGTCTTTCGGCATCCCTATAATTCGTTTAACGTATAACTGCGTTTCATTTTCATCCCACTTGAATATAACAACGTCCATACGCTGCGGAGAAGAGTATCCCCACACACGATGATACCCCCAATTTGTTTTTTTATCAGCTTTGGCTACGGCTGGTATCAGACAGAGTAAATTGAGTACAGGTGTTTCTACAATTCGCTGAGGCATTAAAGCCCCGTATGTAATTTTCGAGTTCCAGACCAGACTTTTTGCACTTATCGTAGGAAACATACTATCAGACGGAATATATACCCATTCGCCAATGAATACCTTAACCAAAAGCAATATAAGTAACATACAAGTCCCCAGTTTGGCTAACGTCTGAAATTTGATACGTTTCATTTCAATTCCTCAGTAGATAAAGACTGTAAAGCAACACCATGTGTCTGAACCCATCTCGCCATGAACGCAAATGTGGTCTGCGTTTCCGACCATCGGGATAGAGAATCACCGGGATTTCACAAATACGCATCTGATGAATAGAAGCCAAGGCAACAAGCTCAGAAGCAAACTCCATACCATTACACTGCGGGTTAATAATGTTATAGCATTTTTTCGTGAAAGCTCTCAGACCACAATGGAAGTCTCCAATATTATTCTTAAATAAAAAACGCCCCAAGGACGACAAGAACGGATTGCCGACATAGCGATGAAGCCATGGCATAGCCCCTTTCGTGATTCCACCTGCAAAGCGGTTTCCCATTACCATATCATAACCAGCCTGTAATCGTTCGATAAATAATGATAATTCAAGAAAGTTATAACTATCATCAGCATCACCCATAATGATATATTTCCCATTGCAATGTTCGATGCCATGTCTCAAAGCACTGCCATATCCTTTCTGACTTACCTGTATCACATCCGCCCGATTATTCTTAGCAACGAGAGCGGAATTGTCTGTACTACCGTTATCGGCGACTATAATTTCATAAGTTAATCCGGTGTTTGAAAAAAATTGATGGATTTTCCGGATACATATGCCTAATGTCTTTTCTTCATTGAGGCAAGGCAAAATGATAGAATATTCAATGTCTGTGCTTTTCATGGTGTTAGTATTTTATATATTGCAAAATCTTGATTACAAAATACTTGTTGAAAACGGTTATGGTTCAATCTGATCACCCCATGAGGGTATTGAAGATAGGAACCACGATACAAAAACTCGACATACCAGTTGACGTTGGCAGGAAGATTGGATACCTCTCCCGAAATATTGCAGGAAAGACGATTCGTATATAAATAGATAGAGCGGCTTTCTCCGCAGGCTATCCAATCGTCCTGAGCGGTATTCGTACGGAGGAAGGCGTACATTTCTTGAGCACTCTCGCCTTCCACGTTCGGATTTATGGTAGTATAAATCTGTATGGGTGAGGTCGCATATTTTATTGAAACTTTCCAAACAGAACAGATTAGTATGCCAATAATTGGATAGAGAACCCATTTTCCCGCTTTCTTGCCCCACACCATACACATAAATCGGAATCCTTGAATGAAGAATATGAAACATAATGGAAAAAGAGAAAGCCAATACCTTATTACATCATAAGGCCAACAGATTAAGAGCATTATGGTAGAAACCAGATAAACTGACTCCGCCGTTAATTTCCGGCTACTTATGTATAAGCCGAGCAAGCAATTCACCCAAAAGAAAAGATTGAAGAGTGAAAAAGGAATATATAAGATCTGAGCAGGATATTCGTAAAATGTTTGGATGTTGTGAAGTAGGTTTGTCAGAGTCACCACCTTAAAGTGCTCAAAATGTTCTGTATATCCCGAAGGAAAAACAAGAGTAAAGACAAACCAAATGCATAGAGCAGATGCATAAGGAAGGAAAAATCTCCATCCTAATAATCTGTTTTTCCATTGAAGTACGATTAAGGAAATAAATAAGAAGTATCCTTCCGTACGAATCTGTGCCGTGAAAAAAAGAAGAATACCTAAACCGATGTATAGTATAGTTCGCTTTTCGGTCTGTTCCTTCAATGCATAGAGTTTGTTCATTGTCCAAAAGGAGAACATGAGGAAGCAGAAAAAGGGAAGTTCGCTGCTGACGGAGTTAACATACCCCCAATAGAATATGTTGCCTGTCAGCAAAGCTAAAACGAGTAGGACGGACATTCTGAAACGCTCTTTCGAGAGAATAGGGTGATAATAGAGAAAGATGAAAGCCCCTACCAGACAGATAACTCCTACAATTTTGAAGGCAAAATAGTTGATGCCAAACAATGCCACACACGGAAATAGTAGCAGAGGATATCCCCACGGGTAAAGTATAGGCGAATAGCGCTGATAAGTAGAATGGGTTATCATCTCCTGCATGTCCGAAAACACTTGCTGCATATCTCCGTATTGTATGCTTTGTGCCTGTCGGATATAAAGTGCAAAGTCACCGTTGAATATATGCCCCGACACTATTAATTGCACGGCTCCCCATAGGGTGCCGCACAATAATAGCATAAAACATAGTTCAGTAATATGTTTTTTCAGGAACTGCATGAGTCATTATTTGCATCTAATAGACAGAACTATAGAGCTTTCTCTTCTACAAATTTAAAGTCATATCCCGGTTCGTTGTCTTCCTTCGTCAAAGGAGTAATCTTTCCCTCTACAATCATAGATTCCGAAGATCCCAAACTGGGGAGTTGAACGAGTTTATACCCCGCTGCCGCTTCCTTTATAAGTTCAAGATACTTGTCTGTACAAATAATCAGTGTATTTTCCGGATTGTATAACATCGGAGTTTTCTGCAATAATTCTTCCAACCGAATAAGTGCTTTGAGATTAGCCTTTGGACTTATTGAGATAGTATGGATATAAGCCGGTTTCCATATTTCTTTTAAACTCTCAGCTTTTATAAGCGATTTTTTATCAGATGTGCAAATAACAACCTTAGTCATATTTGTTATCTGAGGATCAGGCTCTTGCGAATAGGCAAAACCCAATGTCATGCAAAACAAGCATAACAATAAAATTCTTTTCTTCATAATTCTAAATTTTTAATTGGTTTGAAAATATCGTTGACTTATGTTTTTAAGATAATTGTTTGCCAAATCAGGAACAGCTTTGTCGGGTATGAAAGCATGTAAGATTGTCATGTCACTTGATAACAAAAAGCAATATGGAAAACCTTCTTCTTCCAATGGGAGAGATAAATTTCCATTTTCTATATCAAATACAGTAGAAGGCAATTTCATGTTTTTCTCTAAATATCTACGAGCTGTTGACGATTGGTAGCTTCCAATAAGCAAAATATTCTCGTCAAGATTTAATTCTTTAGATAAACGCCCTATTTTTTGAAGTATGAAATTGACGCAATCACTGCAATATAATTCGTTGACTCTTACTACTAACACTTCTTTTCTCCCTTTCATATATTCCTCAAGCGGAATTGTGACACCATTGTATTCTTTTAATAAGATATTTGGCATCTTCATTCCATTCACCGAGAAAGCAATTTGAGAATTTACCCATAGTGCCATTTCTTTTTGTCCGGTAATGGATTTATCAGCAATCTGTTCCTGACAATACGTCTTTAGGGCCTTATACTTCTTTAAAGTGACCATATTGACACCTAGTAATAATAGTGCTAATATGCCAACAATATATATGTTGATATTCTTTTTCATCCTGTTACATTTAAATAGATTTAATATGTAGGAGGAATAAGACAGGATTACTATCTTCCGTTAATCCATCATATAACTGCATTAACTTGCTATCGTTAATTAATGGCGAATTATAAATTCGCTCTTTCATACGCATAACAGTAGTGGCAGATTGCGGAATAAGAAAAGTTTCTTTGTCATAACAAACTATGGGTGTATTTCCTGGAGAATGTGCAAAAAATAAAGGATTGTAATATCTGCCATTACACTTATAAGTCTTTTTCGTTTTATGAGAATAAATAACGAAAGGAGACCAAGTGAATCCATTTTTGCTAAAATAGAACAATGCATAGTCCTCTAATATAACATAGTCTGCCATATGAACTTTTGTTCCGACTATTTTTATATATGTATCACTGTTCATGTCCTCTGGTCTTTCTGGATATCCACCATTAGTTATATTTATTCTATATTTCTCGTAACAACGATCTTTCTCTATCTTATAAATATTATGCGTCCATGGCTCTTTTAAATAAATGTCATTTCCAAAACTACGTAAAGGATGCATTCCATTGTTTAAGTGAAATACCTCGTTATAAAAACTTGGAAATTCTCTATAAAGTAGTTTGAAATCTTTGTCATAAACAGATAGCATTTGCCGTTGAGAATCATCGTCCATACCAGCTTCTATAAACCCAGCAATAAAATCATTATTAATCAATTCAATATCATTTGCATAAAAGCTAGGAGATACATCTTTTATATGCTTCCCATTCAAATCGTAATAATGAAGACGATTCCAGTCATACAAAACTATTTGTTTTTGATCGCTTGTTAGACACATTTTGCATAAACGCGAGTATTCACCAGGACCTTGTCCTACTTTTCCGATTCTCCGAACGAAATTGCCGTGTTTATCAAAACAATATACAGCATTTGCAACAAAAACATCCATTATGAAAATATACTCATTAGAGCAAAGTATCTGATGTATGTTTCCTATTAAACAGTCGCTGTTTGTTTCCAATTTGATGTATGATATATCATCGATCAAGCTGTCGAAAGCATAGGATTCTTCTCCATCCGGATCAACATTTATTTGAATAAGAGTTGAATCGGAAATAATATGCTCGCCTGTTGAAACTTTATTTTGGGGTGTCTGACAGCCAATGTTTATGAAGAGAATGATTACTGTAACAATGTTACAACAAAGTGTGAATAATTTTGATAATGACTTATAGTTTATCATACAATATATATTTAAAAAAATTATATACTAAGTCCATAGCATTAGGAATCCATGAACTTAGCATTTTTAATCATTACTGACGGCAAGGATCAGTAATACTACAAACTTCAACGTAATTTGTGGCTGGACCACAGTAATACTTTTTAGCATTAAATTCTTGTACTACAGTTTCAGTAGTGGTTGTTGATGAACCAGATGAAGAGTTTGAGCCCCATGAATGATCACCTCCAATAGAACCACCTATGATTCCATTACCTACACTAATACCACCATTGATATTAGTATCGGTTCTAGTACCCGTTGTGACAGATGAAGAACTCGAGGTGGTGGTTGTTTTTGTGCATTTCACATCTGTCTCTAATTGTTTTCCCATGTTAGTTGTAGTTCCGGATGTCGTCCCCGTCTGCGCCATCACCTGCGGATGCAGTGATATCTCCATTACTCCGAACTCATTAAGCGCGTCATGCACGTTTAAGATAGTTCCTACCATTAGTAAAGCCATTCCGGCTAATACTACGATTTTGTTCTTTTTCATTGTTTCTCGTGTTTAAAATTAATACTAAGGTTAGTTTCTCTTTTCTTTAAAACTTCTTTAAAGTGTTCTTTCAAAGTATCTGAGTTCTTCCATGCAGGAGCATAACCGGCAGTGTAAACGCATAGGTATGAGCAATATAGGAATCCGGCATATAGAATCCACTTTCTTTGGCGTTCGTATAGATGATATGACAATATGGAAAGCCCAATTGCAAACGCAATATACGGTATATACAGATAGCGGTCAGCTGCAACAACGTAGCGGGGTAGCGGAATCACATGAAGCACCGGCAACAGATGTAATATGAAAAACAGCGTGCAAAAGACCAATAATGGCTTTCTGCGGTTCAGGTATATCACATATCCTATGAATAGGATAACAAATGGGTATATCCATAAAGCCATGGGTATCTTTTCGCCTACCTGAAAGGGGAAAGGATAAAGATAGGAAAGCTTGAAAGGAATAGCCGAAATCAAGAGATACTTAAATGATGAATAGCAAAGGAATATAAAACGGTCTACTATCGTATATCCTATGATTTCTTCTCCTGTATTTTTGTTGGCCACAAGGGTAACTATAAAAATGGCAATAGCAGGAATGAGATAATATACTTTTTCGATATACACTTTCAAGGAACGCATATTTCTTTTGAACAGCATCCAGTCGAACAGCAACAAGCATGGAACTATAATAACGGACTGTTCTTTGCAGCCCATAGCCAATATACTACTGACCACACTCGCTAGAAGATACTGCCATTTACTATTGCGCATATATTGTATGTAGCATATCAGTGCCGACAAATAGAAAAAAGTGCTAAGCACTATCTTCGACGCACTAATCCAGCAAACGGTTTCTACCTGAACCGGGTGTATGGCAAATAACAGTGCGGTGAAGAAGGATATACCCAATGCCTTTTTAGAATCAAAATGATTTCTTATAAAAGAATAGGCCAATAAGTACACTAAACAGGCATTAAATATATGAAACAGCAAATTACCTATATGAAAGGCTAAACTACTGTAGCCGAAGCATAGATGAATAAGCGTGTAGTATAATTGATTGATTGGGGAGTATTGACCGTTACTAATACTGTGGAATATAGTCTGCAAATTCTTCAATGATATCCCGTCGTTCGTCATCGAATTAATCACTTGCCACTGATCATCCCAATACAATTGAAATTCGTGCGAAAATATACTATAATATATCAATACAGCAACAACTGCAATAACACTCCAATGTGAGACAATCGTTTTGGCAAATGTTGATGTATTCATAGCATTAATATATTTGTTATTGTGAGACAAAGATAGTCTGGATTATAATATCATGCAATTATTGGAGGAGGACAAAATATGTAAATTATCTATACATGTACTTTATTGATTATCTGTACGTTTAATTCTTATTTATCTTCGTTGAATTGAGATTTAGGTAGACAGATAGTAGAATTTCTTCTCCTAATTTCAACTTGTTTTTTATCCTGTTTTTATACCTTTTGATTGTATTTGTCTCAATAATCAGGACTTTCGCTTGTTCAGAGATGGTGATTCCTATATAAGTAAGATAACAAACCTTCACCTCTTGAGAGGTTAGGCCAAAGGAAGAAACTATATGGCTAATATCTCCATATAATATATTGATAGCATCGTAAAGCAACAGCCAGTCTTCCTCTTTCTTGATGTGATTATATCGATGTTTCTTCAAAAGCAACAATGACTCTAAACCAACTGTCAATAATAATTCTTTTTCAGTTAATTCACTTTTAAGAGATAACTGCAATCTGAGTTTAGCTTTCAGCTCTCGATTACGCTGGATTAAATCTAGGTTCAGCTCATCTTTGTATTTCAACCTCTCCTTCAATTCAGATACTACTTTTTCTAACTGAATATCATCCTTTTTTAGTTTATCCATTTTCATGACGAGTGTTTTTTATTTGTATCCAGATTTAATGCTTCTCTATAATATAAATACACCGCAGGAGCGTCTGTCCCCACACCCCTAGGTATATTTTAACATTTCGTTCCTTCCTCATATCAAAAGGAACTTTGAAAACACTCCCCATATTCCACTTTACCGAGCAGCGTATCGAAGTCTTCTGCTGCTTCATCGCCTATAAAACAGCAGAAGACAGATTAAAATAACAAAACGCTTTCACCGGTATCCAACCATTCCGACATCAAACGATAGTATGCCGGATATTCGGCCGGAGTTATCAATTGCTTTTTCAGTTTCAAGGTACGGACAATCTTTATCTCCTTTGCCGCTTTTTTCACTGTAACTCCTACGGTACCTACCGGATTATCAATCTTCTTATCAGTCGGCAGCACTACCGGCCTCATCCCGTCAGCAACTTTCACAATACAAGTATAAGTTTCATCAGGTAAATATCTCAATAACAGATTAACCGGGCGAGTCGTATTTACAACTGTTGAACGTCCTTCATAAGCAGCCCAACCATTCCGCGCCTGTGGCAGTTCAAATTTCCGGTAACCTGCTTCCAAAGTTTTTCCGGCTTCTGCCGTCACTCGTAATGTGTCGGTTTGCGAAATAACATGGGAAACTCCTTCCAAAGTCACCGGCCGGGCGTCCATGTTGACAACAGATACAAAATCCTGTATATCGGCAATAGCATTATCAGCAACAAACAGTCTGCTGACAGCAGCGAGTCCTGCCGCATCCTTATCTTCTGTTTTAGGAAAGACAGCCTTTACTTCGGCCTGAATGCCGCTTGCCTGTTGCAAAGCAGCCAGCAAAGCCGCTTTCTCCGCTTCCGTTCCATAAGCCGAACGAATCACTTCGGCAACCGGACGCAAACGATACCCGGTTTGTGACAATGACAAACGGCAGTTTCCTAATCCTTGCACGTAAGCAGTGAGTTGTTTCGTTTTTTGCTCCGAACTTTGTGTATTGGCAGTCAGCCTCTTTGCCAGTTCAGAAACTTCTTTGTCGTTACTTTCAAATTGCCGTTTAATCACTTTCAACGCATCGGCTTTTGAAGCATACGTAGAAGCCACAATAGCCTGTACGTTACCTGCCGGCAAAGAAACAGCAAGCATACTAGGACGAGGTTGCACATTCTTCAACGCCCAGGTCACAGTCTTTACACCACCCGCTGTTTTCACCACCGGAACAGCTTTTCCATTCAATAACTCATAATGCAAAGGTTTGTTTTCGGGTACCGATACCGAAAGCACATACTCCCTGATAGGAGATAATTCCTCTATCTGCTCGCACACATCCAGTTCGGGAAGATAACCCGGACGGGTAATAACCGAGTAATCCAGATAAATAGTAGCTCCCAGCTCCAATCCGGTATGGACTACAACCATTTCTTTCAGACCATTATATGCCGGAGCATCGGCTGCAGCAGAAGGAAGTACCTCAACAAACGCGTTTTCGGGCGTCTTAACGATATTGCCATCTTTCTGACGAGTATACGATTCGTGAATCTTCAATTCTTGAAACTCCGGATTGTAAACAATAAAACTTTCGCCATACAGACGATTCATTGCCGTATGGGTAAACAATGTCAGTTCCTTTTGTACACGCATCTCCTGGCTACCGTCAGTATGCAAGATGTACGTTTTGTGCAATTTCCCGAATTCGGCTTCGGATGCCGCTTTTGCCGGAGCTACCATAAATAAGAGTACCACCAGCGTAACTATATAATAATGCATATTTTTCATTCTGCTCTACTTTTTAATCACTAAATATTCACCATACGCTTTGTGCGCATTCACAGCATTACGGAAACTATCCCAATCAGCAGCCTCATAAACACGTTTCTTCAAAGCCAGTTTGTTGTGAAGCAGCACTTTGTTTCCTTGCTGCGCCAATGAACCTTCAAAATCGGCTCCCGTACCTTGCATTGTCTCATTCTTATCGGCATTCGCCAGCTTGTATCCTGCCGGAAGTTGAATCGTTTCATCCAGTTCAACCAAACGCGAACATCCATCTTTAAAACCATACTTACGCTCTTTCAGTGAAGTATCGATACGCAAATAAGAGCGTACCTGATTATAAAGGTTATTCATCACCAACGGACGGAAGAACATCTCCTTCTCACCTTTCAATGCATAGTCCGGTATTTCATAACGGAAAGTGATTTTAATAGGTGCTGCCTGATAGTCTTTAGGATTCTTGCCGTAGTCTACGCTCAGCAATTTAGCTTTGGGAGATATGGCTAAAAGCTGGCTTTCCATTGTATTTTTCCATTCGCTCCGGAATCCGGTAGTAAAGATACGGCGGATATTACTGTCACTCTGCCCCTCGGCGGTAAGAGTGAAAGTACCGCGCAAAGTACCGTCTGCATCCAAGCGGTTATCGGCTTTGATACGCACATAATGATTTTCGGGAGCTGAAACCGGAGTGATACACAAATCAGAACCTTCGGGCACACCCGGCAGATAGTTCTGCTGCTGTTCGGCACTGCTCCATAGTTCGCGACAGAAAGGAACCCAGGTAGGATCGAGTGGCATGTATGTTCCGTTGCTCAACTTCACCACTGCCACACAGTGATTAAAATGGTCGGCAGGAATGCTTTCCACACGGCTACCCGCCATTGTCATAGCCGGATAGGCTTCGAAACCGGCCATGCGCAGGAAAGAAATCAGTGTACCCGCTATGTCTTTACAGACTCCGCAACGGTCGGTATAGTTCATCTTGGTATTGTGAAGTGTAAAGCCCTCTCCTTTTCCCATGGATATACCGGCATAACGGATATTATCAGCCACCCAATGAGTCAGCACGGCAATCTTTTCCATTTCGGTCTTCTTGCCTTTTATCAGTTCATCCACTTTTTTCTGCGCTTCGGGCAGTGGGGCAAAACTACCATAGTCTTCATTCACTTTGTTGAACCACAAAGATTTGTCTTTCCATTGAGGAGTGGAAGACATCATCAATTTGGGAGCTGCATCGAAAAGATCCACCATATTCGGCTCTCTGCCGAAAGGCATTACATTATCCATGGCAAAAGTGTATACCTTGCTATTATTTTCATAACGCATGGACGAAGCACATTCCCCCTGATAGAACTGGAATTGCAGTTCTTTCTCCATAGGAACAGCTACTTTATAAACTTTACGCACGGTGGGGGCAGCGCTCCAGAAAGGAACAATATCATAAAATTGCCCGCGCATAGGCGGGATAAAACGAGAATCGTCTTCATCACCGGCTCCAAGCAACGCATAAGTGAACCCCTTCTTGGCTATCTCATAATCCACAACATCACCGGGTTGCAAAGCGCCGATTTCGAGCATTATTTGTCTCGCTCCCCAGTAAATAGCCCGGGCAGGAGCAGCATAATCACAGGTTTTCTTTACATCCAGTTCGTCAACCTTGCCATTGGCACGATAGACGGTTACACGCTTAAACTCGGCATAGGCGGTCAGAGGGTCATAATCGTATTTAATTACCCGGTTAGCCACTGCCCCTCTCGGAGTCTGTACTTTAATCACTTTACACACAGCAAACGAGCCTTGCCCGGTAGGTTGGACAGATACCAACGTGCTATCCAGCAATGTCACGTAATCGGATGTTTCATAAGTCTTTCCCTTCGCAGTATTTTCATAAGATTTCCAGCTTTGAGCGAGCGCCGTAGCCGAAGTAAGAAGGAAACAAGCTAATGTAACTGATAGTTGTTTTCTCATGTTTTTTACTTACATTTTATTTATAAGAACAAATGTAAATAAAATCTTTGAGTATGCGAAGTTTATCTCCGATATTACTTATCGCGTCATGTGTAATCAGGGCGTTCGCCGAATATCACATCCAGCAGAAACAGAAATTAACTCGTGCGTAGTGTATTCCCCTGAATCTTTCCCAATATCTTGGGAAATTGCCAAAAGAACAACAACGTACAACATATCGCCGCTGTCGCGTCGGATATAGCTTCAGCCGCATATACACCTGTCACTCCCATAAAATGCGGCAATATCAATGCCAGCGGAATCAACAGTATTGCCTTACGCAACAAAGCAATGAAAATAGAAATCCGAGCCTGTCCTAACGCTACAAACATATTCTGGCAGGCACGCTGCAATCCGAAAATAGTCATACCGCCCAAAAATACAGGCATCGTCCAACGGACTGTTTCAATCAGTCTTTCGTCACTCGTAAACGCGGAAGCTACCGTTGAAGGAAACAGAATCATGAAAAGCATTAATAACAGGTTGAAAGAGAACATGGTTATCAGCACAATACGGAAGCATTCTTTTACACGCTGCTTATCGCCGTGCCCATAGTTATAGCTTATTATCGGAACAAATCCCTGTGCGAATCCGGTCAGTGGTACACTGGCAAACTGCATCGCACTCTGCAGAATTGTCAATGCACTGATGTAGATGTCTCCGAACTCTTTCAGGCTGCTATTAAGCACAAACCCGACCAAGCTCTCCGTGCTCGCCATAATGAACGGAGAAACTCCCAAAGCCAATATGGAAAGGATTATTTTTCTGTCCAGTTTCATATAAGGTTTCTCCAAAGGCAGAGAGGCGCGTTTGGAAAAAAGGAAAGTCAGTACCCAGGCCGCACTGCAAGCCTGTGAAAGCACTGTGGCCAAAGCTGCTCCTTTCACGCCCATATTAAACCCAAAGATGAAGATAGGGTCAAGGATAATATTCAGCAAAGCACCGATCAGAACGGAAAACATAGCAATGGCAGGACGCCCTTGTGCATTAATAAAGCTGTTCAGTCCTGTCGATATTTCTACAAATATAGTACCCAGCAGATAAATGGAAAGATAATCCACGGCATACTCCAATGTATTCGCCGAAGCTCCCGTGAAAAGGAGAATGGGTTCCATAAATGTATATGCGATAAAAGACGTAAGCAAGGTAAATAATATCAGAAGGACGAAACCATTTCCCAATATTTTACCGGCACGCACACGATCTCCCTGCCCGAGCGCAATGGCGGCTAACGGCGCACCACCGCCACCGACAATCGCAGAAAAAGAGGAAATCAAAATAATGAGGGAAGTAGTCACTCCGACACCGGCAAGCGCATCGGTTCCGATGCCCGGAATATGTCCGATATATACACGATCGACAATGCTATAAAGCAGATTGACGAACTGCGCAGCTACTGCGGGAAGTGCCATTTTAAAGATGAGCGGCAACATACGTTCCGTCCCCAGCCGTTCTTCGTATTTATTTATCATTCTACGCTTCTTTTTCTTAAATTGGCTGCAAAGTTACAAGAAAAACAAGCTTCCCGGTTTAAAGTAGAAGGATAAAATACTTTTTGTACTCTATCGATTCTTTTTTGTATTCAAAATGAGCTAAAATATCTGCCCGAGAAGCTGTACCATAAAGCTGAAAAGTATAGCATCGATCTACCACCCGCAACAGATATTATGTGGCTGTCGGCATAGCTACGGAAAGTTATTCCTACTCACTAAGAAGTACAAAGCCATAAGTTTCTTGGCGTTTCCATAGTTAGAAACTTCAGTTTCAACGCTTAGAAACTTTAGTTTCCATACGCAGAAACTCTAGTTTCCCTATAGAGAAACTCCAGTTTCCAGCCTTGAAAACCGAGTTTCAACGTTTGGAAACATTTTCTCATCCATAGACTTATGTCTATTATAACTGTTTAATAAGTTTTTTCTGATAAGCAATACGTTCTGTTCCGTTCTTCACATAAATAATGCCGCAGCGCTGAAAGCCGTATTTTGTCAGAATATGCTGCATCACTTTATTGTCCTGATGTGTATCGACACGAATATTGCCCCATTGTTCAAAACACCAGTTCAGGCAGGCATCTGATACTCCTTTCCGTTTACCGTTTGTTGCTAAACGGTGGATCACGCCATACGGTTCGTCATTGAGCCAGTTCCCTTCATAAATATGCTGGTAGGTAGGATCTTCACCTAAAATAAAACAAAAAGTTCCCAAGATTTCCCCCTGACCGTCCATACAGACAAAGCTATGGCCGTCTTCTATTTCCTGACGAATCAACGCTTCGGACGGATAGCCGCCAATCCATTGAGTTACATTTCCGTTTGTACGCATAAAGGCACGGGAATAATCATATATCTCCATGACTCTAGGAAGATCTTTTAGTTCGGTAGCTCTGATTTTCATCACTTAAAAAAGTTATTTAAAAGAATACGATAAGTCAGCAATAGAATTATTCGTTGATTGCTCCGCAATGGGGGCAGACACCTTTTTCTTTCAACTTCTCCCCGCAATGCCCGCAACAATATTTATAACGACTATTCCAATATACTTTCTTTACAAAAACAAGAATAAAAAGGATGAGGAATAAATAACCTATGTATATATGCGCCATTAAAATAAAGAAGAAATAGCAGAATATACAACAGGACATCAGTCCCAGCAGATAAAAGATTGCCGCTGCGGGGGTCAACTGCCGGAATAAATCGTCAAGCACTGCCAGAGAGACTATCACGAACAGCCAGATACTCAACAAAAAGACTGAAAGAATAAAAGGAACTTTAAAAGGCGACAAAGTAGGATTGAAATAGAAATGCTCCCATGTGTCCGGCACAAACACCTGCATTGATTCATAAACCGTTGCACTGAAGGCCATTAGCAGACACAGGAATAACGGATAAACACTGTCAATATCATTGAAATACACCATTTGCAACTGCTTCCGACGGAAGGCACGAAGTAGATAGACACCGACAAAAAGTGCAAAGATAACCACGAAATAGGAGGCGTGCGTATCACTAAACAAATGAATGGCCTGAGAAATACTATCCGTAGGGACAAAAGATCGTTTCAACTCCACTTCGCGTATCCACCCCTGTTCATCCTGCGTATGTGCCAGCTTCACCCAAACGCTATCTACACTATCGGCAGGATGTACGGCAAACTCGGCCACTACCACACGATCTCCCCGATAAAGATTTATGTACGTATCCTTGATAGGCAGGCACTCCAACAAAATGGAATCTGCCGTTAACTCCAGATTCGTATTCCATGTATAGTGCCGTTCATAAAGGTAATTCAAAGAGTCCTTCGTTTTTTGCGGCATTTCTTCGGAAGAAAGATTGGGGCGGGCATAATGGCAGGACGAAAGAAAAAACAAGCACAACAGCAAACTCACCACAGAGGACACGGAGGATACAGAGAAAAGTGTCTCCTTCCACAAGCCATTCCAACAGGCAGTTACAAAAGAAAGGGCAGAAGCTCCATATCCTCTGTGTCGTCTGTAACGAATCATTCTGCGGTGGTTCATTCTCATTGCGCTGCTTTTACTTTCATTTGACAATTCTTGCAATCGAACTCAAGACGGAACCGCTTTCCGTCATTCGACACCAGGAAATAGGGTTCTCTATAAGGCGACCGCACGCGTTGATGAATGGGACACCAACCCATACTATACCGCAAACAATGTTTGCAGAACATCAGTACCGCATCTTCCACCCGTTCTTTTTCATAAGCCCCGGCAATCTGTTGTACGCCATGTTCCTGATAAAAAGAGGCGGCACGGGTATTCATCACATTTCCCAAATACGTCAATGCGGTTTGCGGAAAAGCATGGTTGGTCGGTTTCCATACAGCGCGTTCCTGATGATAATTAATCCGGCGGGCAGCTATCAGTTTTTCCACTGCCTGACGACGGAAATCTGCCAATACGGAAGACGGCAGGAACCAGTTATCTGCAAAGGAGATTTCTATCTTCTCCGCTTCGAAAGGCGTATTGCCCAGTTTGGCAAGCTGAGTCCTCAAATGATCCGTTTGCGGCGTCCGTGCCAGTTCCTTTTCACGGGGAAGAGAAAGTGTCACACTATTATCATCTTCATCTGTCAGTGTCAGAGAAAAGCCGAAGTTATTATCGGCCAGTAATATACTTACGGACAGCTTTCTTTCGGCCGACTTACGGGAAAGTATACGTTCAAATTCCTGGTCAAAGTTACGGTAAAGTCTGGTGCGCGGCTTGATTTGCGGCATTTCCTGCGGATAGAGCTTGTTGCCGTCGACACGATTGATACGGAAGCCCTGCAAACGCCCTTGCTCGTCAATATAGCAGACACCGTCGCCGTTATTGAATGATTTCAATCCGGCAACAGTCAAATAGTTTCCACGTGCCTCTTTCATCGTGCCCATTTCTTCTCCCAAAGATTTCGGTGTATCGAAAGAGAAGATTTCCTTATCACGGCCATGCAGAAAATAATGGGTAAATCCCCGACTGAAACTCTTGTCGAGTTGCGGCCGGAAGTCAAAGCGGCAAGTCCCTGAAGAGGCCCGTACATATTCCTGACGACGGGCAAAGATAGCATCCAGTTTCTGCCGATAAGTAGCCGTGACGTTCTTCACGTAAGATACATCTTTCAACCGGCCTTCTATCTTAAATGAGGAAGCTCCCGCATCCAACAACTGTTCTAACTCATCACTCTGGTTCAAGTCTTTTAATGAGAGCAGGTGTTTATCCTTGACCATCACTTTCCCATCCGAATCTACCAGACTGAAAGGCAAACGGCAAAACTGCGCACACTCTCCCCGGTTGGCGCTACGCCCGAAACAAGCCTGGCTGACATAGCACTGCCCGCTATAACTGACACAAAGAGCCCCATGTACAAATACTTCCAAAGGAACTTCCGGGCAAGTATCATGTATCTTTTTTATCTCACGCAACGATAATTCCCGAGCCAGAACCACCTGACGGAAACCGGCCTCCTTCAAAAACTTAACCTTCTCCGGCGTGCGATTATCCATTTGCGTACTGGCATGAAGCGGTATCGGCGGAAGATTCAACTGCGTAATCCCCATATCCTGCACAATCAATGCATCCACACCTATCCGGTACAAAGCATGAATCATCTCTTCCGTCTCCTGCAATTCTTCTTCTTTCAGAATCGTATTGACAGTAACATAAATGCGGGCATTATACAAATGGGCATGTTTTACCAGTGCTTCAATATCTTCCAAAGAGTTTACAGCCGCTGCACGGGCACCGAATTTGGGTGCACCGATATATACGGCGTCCGCCCCATGATTTATGGCTTCAATTCCGCACTCCAAGTTTTTTGCGGGAGCCAGAAGTTCTATCTTACGCTGCTTTATCATTCAATATCATTAATGTTGTAAGGCGTTTCCTGATAAACAAAATAGTTCAGCCAGTTGGAGAACAACAAGTTGGCATGAGCACGCCAACGTACCAAGGGGCCTTTATCGGGATCATCGTCTACGTAATAATTACGAGGTATTTCTATTGGCAAGCCTTTATCCCGATCACGACGGTATTCGGTATCCAGTGTCAGCGGAGAATACTCCGAATGTCCGGTCACGAAAAATTCACGTCCGCCGCGAGCCATTACCATATATACGCCTGCATCTTTCGATTCGGAAAGCAAAGTCAGCTCCGGAACTTTCAGAATATCTTCTCTCCTCACCTCTGTATGACGGCTATGCGGCACATAGAAGCAATCGTCGAAACCACGGAAGATAGAATGGAAAGGTTGTAGTACCCGGTGCTCGAAAATACCGAACATCTTCTTCTCCAACGGATATTTGGGCACACCGTAATGATGATACAATCCGGCTTGCGCAGCCCAACATATATATAAGGTGGATGTGATGTGCGTACGTGCCCAATCAAAGATTTCGGTAATCTCATCCCAATAAGTCACCTCCTCGAAATCCATCTGTTCCACAGGAGCACCGGTAATAATCATACCATCGTACTTCTCGTGACGCATCTGGTCGAAATCGGTATAGAACGTTTTCATGTGCTCTATCGGCGTATTCTTGGAGGTATGGCTCTTGATCTTCATAAAGGAGATCTCTACCTGAAGAGGTGTATTCGAAAGCAGCCGCACCAAGTCTGTTTCTGTCGTAATCTTCAACGGCATCAGGTTCAGAACTACAATCCTCAACGGACGGATGTCCTGTTGCGTAGCACGGGAAGTGTCAATCACGAAAATATTTTCTTCCTTCAATAGCTCTATCGCAGGGAGTTTGTCGGGTAAATTTAAAGGCATAATCGCTATATATTAGTAATTTGGCTGCAAAAATACGAAAAATATAGCAGATATTAGGGATGTTGCTTATTTAGAAGACGTACAAATTAAGTCAATTTAATCATAGAAGCATAACAACTAATCAATAAAAGCCTTATTTTTGCCGGAGAAATTAGTACTAATAATTTAAATCTTAGAAAAATGGCTTACGTAATTAGTGACGATTGTATTGCTTGCGGAACTTGTATCGACGAGTGTCCGGTAGAAGCTATCTCTGAAGGTGATATCTATTCTATCAACCCGGATGTATGTACTGACTGTGGTACTTGTGCAGATGTTTGTCCGTCTGAAGCAATTCACCCGGCTGAATAATACAATCTACAAAAAGTATAGGCTGCTTTCCACGGAAGGCGGCCTTTTTTATTTTCCGGCACCGGATGATTTACGAAATAATTAAATAAACAGGGCGCGAATTACATAATGCAAATCGCGCCCTTATCTTTTTAAGCTATGAGTCTTATTTCAACTTAGCCAACGCTTCTTTAATACGGCGAATAGCTTCTACAATGTTTTCGTCACTTGTAGCATAGCTCATACGGATACATTCAGGAGCACCGAATGAAGTACCGCCTACACAAGCCACGTGAGCATCTTCAAGCAAGTACATTGCCAAGTCGTCCGAATTTTCAATCTTACGTTTACCGTTGCTCTTTCCAAAGAAGTAGCTACATTTCGGGAACAGGTAAAAAGCACCTTGCGGCACGTTCACTTCAAATCCCGGAACTTCCTTAGCCAACTTCACAATCAGGTCACGACGACGTTCGAAAGCTTTCTGCATTTCTTTCACCGGTTCCTGCGTACCTGTATAGGCTGCCTCAGCTGCTTTTTGAGATACGGAACAAGGACCTGAAGTGTATTGTCCCTGCAACTTATTGCAAGCTTTTACAATCCATTCCGGACCGGCGATGAAACCTATTCTCCAGCCTGTCATGGCATAAGCCTTGGATACACCGTTCACAATCACTGTACGTTCCTTCATTTCCGGGAACTGTGCAATGCTCTGGTGTGCACCGATATAATTGATATGTTCGTAAATCTCGTCAGCAAGCACTATCACCTGAGGATGTTTTGCCAATACAGCAGCCAGTCCTGCCAATTCTTCCTTACTATATACAGACCCTGTCGGATTCGACGGAGAGCAAAGAATCAATGCCTTTGTCTTCGGAGTAATAGCAGCTTCCAATTGTTCCGGTGTAATTTTGAAATCCTGTTCGATGCCGGCAGAAACAATCACGGGAGTACCTTCCGCCAGTTTCACCATTTCAGGATAACTCACCCAATAAGGAGCCGGCACAATTACTTCGTCACCCGGATTAACCAGTACGAGGATTGCGTTACAAACTGATTGTTTTGCACCATTCGCACATGAAATCTGAGCAGCTGTATATTCCAGACCGTTCTCTTTTTTCAGTTTCTCAACAATAGCATTGCGCAAAGCCGGATAACCCGGTACCGGAGAATAACGAGAAAAGTTATCATCAACGGCTTTTTTAGCAGCTTCCTTGATGTGGTCAGGAGTATTGAAATCCGGTTCTCCTACACTTAAGTTAATAACATCAACGCCTTGTGCCTTAAGCTCATTGCTCTTTTGCGACATGGCAAGCGTCGCCGAGGGCGACAAGCTGTTCAAACGATCTGATAATTGATTCATTTTGTATCTATTTTATTGTTGTTGAGTGAAATTCGCTGCAAAATAAGCGATTATATTTGATATATGAAAACGAAATGGCAATTTACTTATTAAAATGTAATGTATGCCCCATTCTTTCTTTCTTTGTTCTCAAGTATCGTTCATTATACGGGTTAGGAACTGTTTCAACAGGTACATTTTCTACTATTTCCAATCCATAGGCTTCCAGCCCTACACGTTTCACCGGATTATTTGTCAAAAGTCTCATCTTATGTACCCCCAGTTCGCGAAGAATCTGCGCACCTACTCCATAATCGCGCTCATCAGCAAGGTGTCCCAAGCAAATATTAGCGTCAACGGTATCCATGCCGTCTTCTTGAAGTTTATAAGCTTTCATCTTTTCCATTAAACCGATACCACGACCTTCCTGGTTCAGATAAACAACGACACCTTTTCCTTCTTTTTCAATCATCTCCATTGCTTTATGCAACTGCTCACCACAATCACAGCGCTGTGAACCGAGAATATCTCCGGTAGCACAGGACGAATGGACACGCACCAAGATCGGTTCATCTTCATTCCATGTACCTTTAAATATAGCCATGTGTTCCAATCCGTTCGATTTCTGACGGAAAGGGATCAGACGGAACGCTCCGTGTTCGGTAGGCATATTTACTTCTACCCCTTTTTCTACAATTGATTCCTGCTTCAGACGGTAGACTATCAGGTCGTGAATAGAAATCAGTTTCAATCCGTGTTCGTCCGCCATTGCGCGAAGTTCGGGAAGACGGGCCATTGTGCCGTCATCGCTCATGATTTCCATTAGAGCACCTGCCGGATAAAGGCCGGCCAAACGTGCCATGTCAACCGTTGCCTCTGTATGTCCGGCACGGCGAAGTACTCCTTTTTCCTGTGCGTACAACGGATTGATATGTCCGGGACGTCCGAAAGTGGCCGGTGTAGAAGCAGGATCAGCCAATGCCTGAATCGTAGCGGCACGGTCAGCAGCAGACACTCCCGTTGAACAGCCTTCCAACTTATCAATCGTAACCGTAAAAGGAGTTCCCAATACAGAAGTATTGTCGCTCACCTGATGCGGCAAATCCAGTTCCTTGCAACGGGATACTGTGACAGGTGCGCAAAGTACTCCACGTGCGTGTTTCAACATAAAGTTAACTTTCTCGGGAGTTATTTTTTCAGCGGCAATAATCAGGTCACCCTCATTTTCGCGGTCTTCATCATCTACTACTATAACAAACTTGCCTTCTTTGAAGTCAGCAATCGCATCTTCTATTCTATCCATTTTAATTTCTTCCATAACACTCTTATTTATTAATTTTCTGTATGATGAATTGAACTTGTTCATTGTTTTTTATAATCCGTTCCATGTCTTTATCCAGACGAATGCGGAATGCCCAGATACGGAAATAGAAAAATAGCCCGACAGGAAAAATAATCCCGGCTACCAAATTCAGCCAATAGATATGGAACGGACGTATATGAGCAGAAACGGGAATGACCGGATAATTGTTTAATGCTCCTATCAAAGTGGCCGACTTAGTGTTAGACATTTCTTCCACCAATACCTCCAGTTTTTCATTGATAGCCATTACCTCATCATCCTTCTCAGTAGACATCCACAATTTGAAGTAATTCGGTGCTTTTGTCAAACGATTTTTGGTAATATATGCCCTACACTCTGCTGTGAGCGATTCCAAATCACTAGGGATACGCTCATAATCAGGATCATTTATAATAACTTCTTTCTTAAATAGATGACGTACACTGCGGATTCCCCAAACCTTTTTAAACCAGTTAATATACGCATCGGCATTCAACACCACAGAATCCTTATTGGATTTATAAGTCAGAAAGATGCCTAATGGAGCAAGCACGGCACTACTTGTCCACATCCCCATCCACACGATCCATTTACCGTCACGTGCCATTTTATATCCCGTATTGTCAATGATATAATAGATGATAAATACCAATACCGATACAATGACAGGCATTCCCAAGCCTCCCTTACGGATAATACCTCCCAACGGAGCCCCGATAAAGAAGAACAACAGACAAGAAAGGGAAATCGTTATCTTCTTATGCCACTCCGTCTTATGTTTCCGGATAGCGTAGTCATTAGTCTCCATCGTATAGCTCTTGAAAGTCAAATCGCTAGCCATGTTTTCCGCACGGCTAACAGCGGAAGATATCACCTTTTGTTTTTGCATTAAAGGCGACACTTCATAAAGACTATCCACATTGTATTCCTGAATATCCGCCTTTTCTATTTTGGCGGTGTCTTCTTTTGTCAATCCGTAAGACGCACGGAAATTTCCTTCGGCCACTTCCTTATAATACTGTCTTCCGATACTATCTCCTAGTACTTTCATAGAGTCAATGGAACTTTGCAATTGCGCCATATCCTTAGCACTGGATTGCCGCCCCATGATATCACCGTCAACCATATTAAAATCGGAGTCAAACTCAATAATCGTGTGCTTCTCCCTGAACGACTCACGGCGGTAAGGCACATTCTGAGATTTCATACTCTGTGCTTTCAAATTCTCGAATAAGTCTCCGCTATATAGATGCAACCAAAGATGCTGTTTGTCCGCAGTCATTTCCAGACGTCCGGAATCTGCATAAATAACACGTGCTTTCTCAAACCCTTCTTTCAGATCATAGATAAGCACATCATACAACATACCCGTTTTCCGGTTTTTCTTGGCAATTTTCAGATTATAATCGGGAATTTCGGAATAGAAAACTCCTTCCGGAATATCCAATTCCGGAGATTTTTGTTTCATAGAAAGAATCAGGGTTCCCAGTTTGGCTTGGGCAATGGGACCTACCACATTCTGAAAATAGAAAGAAATGCCCACCAAACCACAGACAAAAAAAACAAGCGGACGCATAATTTTGAGCAGGGAAATACCCGCAGCCTTCATTGCGAGTAACTCGTATCGTTCGCCGAAGTTACCGAAAGTAATCAAAGAAGCCAGTAGCACCGCCAACGGCAACGATACTGGCACCAATGTCAATGCGGAATAAAAGAAGAACTGAGCCATTACGCTCATCTCCAATCCCTTTCCGACCAATTCGTCCACATATCTCCACAGGAACTGCATCATAAAAATGAACAGACAAATGAAGAATGTGCCCACAAAGAGCATCATGAAGCTCTTTACGATGAATATATCTAATTTCTTTATGCGTAGCATCTTAATAGGTTCGTGCATTTAAGACGCAAAATTAGCACAAAAAAAGGAGCATCGAAAATTTTTAGTTGAAAGTTAACTAAAAACCACAAGTTCTTCTTAATTTAGCCACTTGCGACTCCCACAATTCTTTCATATCATCCACTTCATCCGGCTCCGCAAAATCAGTGATTTCTAATACGTAGTCACTTGTCAACTCATTATAAGTCATCTTAATTTCAAAATAATCGCGCTCGTTCTCGTCATCCTCCCAACGGAAGCGGATAAAAGAGAAAGAACGTATCGCCGTAATTTCAGCCTTTCTCTGCTCAGTCTTTCCCCAATGAAACTCTACAATCTTATCATCGGATATCACTTTGTCTGCAAACCAGTCCTCCAACCCGGTAGGTGTACTAATGGCTGCCCAAAGAATATTTTTAGATGTCGCATTCAGCAAATACTCCAAATGAATTTTTTCCTTTTTCATAGCAATTTCGAATTGTTTTTACGTGTGCCAAGATAAATACTTTTTTCTAAATACATGGCATAAATCCTACACTTTATTTAATTATTCTTTCATTTTCAAGTCTCAAACTCCCTGTTTATAGAGAAAATTAAAAACCTTCTTAAAGAAAAAACACAAAAAAGTTGTGATTTGTTTTGGAGTTTATAGAAAAACATCTATCTTTGCACCCGCAATCGAGAAACGATGGCGGGATAGCTCAGCTGGTTAGAGCGCATGATTCATAATCATGAGGTCCCCGGTTCAATCCCGGGTCCCGCTACTTGATAAGAATAAGGCATTTGGGAGGCTTCCACTTCTGGGTGCCTTTTTCTTTTATACATCAATTGGTGGCAGGTGACGCCATAGGTGACGCTAATTAACGACTTCCTAATTACCTGTTCTGATTTGACATTAAGTTATCATCGCAAAAATACGAATAATCTATCTTTTCTTGGAAAAAAAGTCTATAAAAATAGGTTTAAGAAAAAAATAACTAGTTTTTTCACAAGAACTATCATCACTATCTAATTACTAGTCAAATTCACAGTCATCACAATCACTTTGACAAAACGGGTCATACCAAAATTCCTCATATTCTTTCTCTGATTGTTTTATTTCCTGTATCATTTTTTCTCTTTCTTTCTCATCTTTTACCCATACCCCCTCGTCAACATTTACACGCCACATCTGTTTCTCTTTCCATTTTTCCCATTTCTTCATTTTCATTTCTAAATTTTCCCTTTCCTTCGCATCTTCACAACAATCCAGTTCTATTTGAATATAGTCACTCATATCAAAATTTTGCAAATTTATATATCGATATTCATCCAAATCCTCCTTATCATAACACATATCCTCATACAAATCCTCAAAGATACTTTCTGCCTCCATACTAGTTGCCCAACCTTCATCATGTATATGTTCTTTTTTTATTTTATTACAACAAAGCTCATACTCGTAATCAATAGGAGTAAAAAGCTCTTTAAAGATATTCTCATAATCTGGATTATTATAAAATACGGCTATATTATTAACATCAAAAAAATGAGTTTCTTCTGGGTTCATTTTGGCAAAAGAAACAAATTCAGTAATCTTACCTCTAATATATGCTTCTAAAGAACATGGTGACCACTCATTTTCTTCTTTCCATTCTTCAATTAGAGACTGATTCATTTCCATATAGTTTTCTAATGGAGGCATCTGAAACATTTTCTGTCCCTCTAACCAATGATGCAATTGTTCTATCCCCAAAGAATCTCTTGCAGCAGCCATAGACAAAATATTCCCCTTTAAAATTCCCAACAATTCTTTAAACGATTTTAATGATGTAAGCCTATCCACTCTCTTATTTTTATGTTTATAATCAGCTATTATTTCCGAAATATTAGTACATTTATTCACCAAATAAGAAGATAAGCTATTAATACTCCCCATAGTATAAGATGCTTGCAACTCAGGTGTAACATAGTCAGTTAATCCGTATTTCTGAATCAGAAAATAATGTTTCAATATAAATCCAGCCAACTTATCAACTCCCACAACTTCATTAGACAACGAACAATATCTACCGATTTCTCTACTATACTCTGTTTCCTTTACTGTTTTTCTATATTCCAATGGATATCCTTCCTTATAAGTAGAATTAGCCATTTTTATAATGTAACGTACGCCAAGAAAAGATTTTTGATAGTATTTTTGTAGATATAGTCTACTACAATTCATTCGAGCATCAATAATTTCATCAATATTAAGATGATTAGCCAACTTTTCTAATGCTAATCGCGAAAAACCATTCACGTTTACTAAATAGATATTCATATGTCAGATGTTAAGTTTTACAATCCTACAAATGTAATAAAAAACAGCAAATGAATTTCTTCAAATGCTGTTCTTTAATGTTCTAAGATACCTTTTCATTATTCCATAGTTAATAAAACTGCTAAATCATAAAATTCACTAAGATTCTTCGCATAATATTCTCCCTTTGAAGTAGCCATTTTATTTGGATATGGTATTATACCAACTCGTTCTAAATCTAATCTGTCTGCATCAAAGCAAGTATCAATAGTTGAGTTACCTGTTCGCAATGTTGTAGTATGAAGTTCACAAGCCTTAGACAATAACTCAAATTCATTATCGGTTAGTCCTTTTAGTAATGTGTGCCTAATCCCATTAATCATAATAGCGGCTTTTTTTCCATGTTCAATGTCACAACCATTATCTATTCTGCATTTATCATGCAGATAAGCAAACAACCTAACAACCGTAATATTTACTTCTGATGTGGCAAGTATTATTCCATTACGTTCCACTCTTTGCCAATGTGGTAAACCATGAGTTTCCCCAAGTTCCCAATCTTTTAAAGCAAATTGTTTGATTGCTTCTATATCTAAAGAAGCTAACTCTTGCATAACCAACCTTTCTTTAAACTCTGAAAGATGCTTACTATGATTATCCTTTCTTCTATGAAACCACTTAAACATATAAGTATGTTCTAATTCCGTATCGTTAGTTAGATTGTACACTATTTGAATTTCTTCAAATGCTGTTCTTTATTATTCTTTTATCTACAAACATCTCATAAAATCTCTGCATTATATCAATAAATTCGTTTGGTAGTCTTTTCAATACTTCTTCCCTTATGTATTGAGGTATCTCTTTATAATATGCTTCTGCTATTCCACCAGTGATAGCCCCCATTGTATCAGCATCACCACCTAAAGAAATAGTAAGTCGAATAGCACTTTCATAATCTGTACTCTCCAAGAAAGCGATAATAGATTCTGGAACTGTACCTTGACAACTCTCATTGAAGTAGTAAGTAGGTCTTATTTCGTCACAGGTTCTACTAAGATTATATCCAAATATAGTTTCAATATACTCTTTAATTTTCTGTTTAGATTTACCTGTACGAGCCAAGTATATACAAGCTGCTGTTGCTTGTGCACCTTTAATTCCTTCTGGATGATTATGTGTGACTTCTGCACTTTGTTTGGCAGCTTCTAAAGTCTCCTCTAAAGTATTAAAAGCCCAACCAACAGGACTAACACGCATAGCAGAACCATTTCCCCAACTATTGTAAGGTTGGGGATTATCTGCTTTTAACCATTCGTAGAACATATTTCCATAACTACTAGGATAACGATTACCATAATCCTGCATAATACCTAATAAACTATCGCTAGTTAATAGCCAATCAGCATTAGCGATAGTCATTATAGTATCATCAGTAAAGTGTGACGAAGAACCATTGAATAACGAGAAGTCTATAGACTTTATTGGGACAAACTCATAGTAAGAACCTATTATATCTCCTGCTATTGTACCTATCAATATATCAGTATTCATTATTACTAAAATTAAGTTGGAATAAAGATAAGAATTAATCTTTGGATTTCGATATACTTCTTAAATACTCTATATACTCTTTGTCACTTATCTGTTCTATTGCGCCATCCATTTCTTCATCACTATAATCACCACCCCAATTACATTTTGTTTTACGATAAAACATTAATGCTTTCCTTTCTTTCTTAGTCATCGGTGGATTTATAGTTTCTAAATCCGTGTTATACTTCTTTTTGCCATTGAAACATAAAAGTACACCTATAATAAGCACTATTCCAATAATCATTTTCAAATAATATATTAATGTAATTCTTTAGTAATAATCTTATCATTATTATATAAACAGATAATAGCTCTCGCTTCTTCCTTTTTTGAATCAGTATATTCCAACTTCACTGTTACAATAATATCACGTTCATAAGCCTTTTTACAAATAGCTTTACTATAAAAACATCTACCACCCTTAGTATTGCCTTCAATGATACAACTATGTTCTGTAATATCTTTCTTGATATTTGATATATTTTATTTATGAATCTTATTTATATCAATGGTATCATATTCAGAAACGTTATCATACTTACCTTCTCCTATTTTCTGTAACCTATCTTTTATCCTTTTATACCGTCTAAATGAACAAGTTGAAGTATTTCTATCATAATCTATGATTTTAGCCTCTATCAGTTCTAATTCATTACATTTACTAAGCCTATCATAACTATTCAAATCCACTCTTTTAACTAAGCTATATTTATAGTAACCACCATAGTAAGCACTTCCTGTTCTTTTGTGTATTGTTATAGTTTTATTTACAGAATCAAAATCTGAATTATAATTGCTGATTTTTCCTGTTGGATTAACAAATGGCGCTTCTGTCAGTTGCTTCACTTCATTATTGGTTATCTTGTAAACATCATAGGTATTGCAATGTCTTGTACCACATCTCCAGTTATTGATAATTAATTCTTCTTCTCCGTCAAAATCCACATCAGAGAAAAAGAATGGTGAGTTATGACTCAAATACTCCTTTGTTGATTTAGGTAAATAATCCAATTCTAATATCATGTTATCTCTAACTTCTTGTTCGTTTACATAATAAAGAACACTGTCAGAAAAGCTTTCATTGTAAATATAGAATCTGTTATCTTCCTTTTCAAAATACAGTAGTGCATTTCCCCATATTTCAGTCTCCCTCTCTTTATCATAAGTATAGTTATACGGCAAACACATAACAGTTACATCAAAGCCATTTACAGGTTGCCTGTACTTTATAAAAATACGTGGTTTAAAGCATTTAAGCTCATCATCAAACAAAGTATTATACAAAAACTTTGCACATTTCATAAAGTTAGCTGCTGCTAACGAATCTTTCATATCCTGTTCACTTGGTTGTCTTTTCCTATCACAAGATAAAACAGAACATAAGAAGATTGGTAATATGCAATATAAAATTTTCCTCATGGACTTTTTTCTAATTATTACATATAAGATAAATCGCCAAAACCACAACAGGAACGATGATATACAATGCTACTGCTCCTTCTTCAAAACTCCCATTTTCTTTACGTGGACAAGTAATATATGCTATTATTGCATAAATTACAATTCCTATTACTGCTCCCATAAATCTTTATTTTATCAGTTATGTTTTCTTTTGTTTTCAGATTTAACTATGAGTGAAAAGATAAAACCACCTACTGCTCCTGCTAATATTATCATTAAAAACTCTTCCATTAGACTTCTTCTTATTTAGTATTTTTTCAATTCACAAGCTCCCCAAATTATAGCCAAAATGTTTAATACACTGTACAATATAACGCTTCCCATTGAAAGAGGTAGAAACCTTGCTCCAAAATATGCAGCAATAACTAAAATAATAGGAAGTCCTGAGTCTCCATTTTCGTCTCCTTGCACAACATCCATTATAATAATGTAAATAGCCGTTAAAGCAGAGTAAACAATTTGCTCATACTTCAAAATATCTCCCATTGTAGTATCACTTTCGATTGTGATGATAGAAAAAACTATATCCTTTAAAATCCAACCCAACAGGAAATAAACAAGTATTCCTATAATAATCCAACCAATCCTTGTCATGTCAAATAATATTTTGAATATTTTTAAATCTATCATACACATTACCAAACTTACTATCAATGATAGATTTTATTTGTCCCATTGCATCTCTAACATAAGGCTCATTATCTTTCAGTATAGTAAATTTACGTTTCACAATAACATTAAAAGAAGAACTAAACAATATGCGTTCTTTCAGTTTCTTCATTATGTCATAAGTTCCATTGTACCCACTATTATAAGCCGTTGGAAAATAACTTTGTCTCTGCTGTTGATAACGAGCTATCTGTATATCTTCTGCTATTCTATAATAAATATGGTCGCTAATACTTATATCAACTTTATAAGTCCTTTCTCCACTCCAAAAGCTATCTTCAACACAATACATAAAAACTTCATATCCTTTATACTCAAACCTTTGAGCATTTGATAAATCTCTTACTGTATATGCCATAATCTATTCTATTTCTTATTAAACGGAAGCAAATGCTAGCCTAATAAGACTAGCACTATGCCGTTAATTCCTATTATTGTTTTGTGTATGTTATTACCTCTCCTTCACCTTCTTCATCTATATCATCAACCAAAACTAATTTAGAGCCTGTCAGTTCTCGAACATGCATTGAATAAACATCACTCTCTCCGTCGCTATCTTCTTCCCATATCCAAGTAAAGACCTTACTATTTTCGTCATAGGTATATCTGAAATTGTCTACTCCGTCTTTATCTAATTGCCCATTAGTATAATTAGCACTTGAACCTGTACCGTCTGAATTAATAGTCATTACTTCTTTATATTCCACAGAGTTTCTATTCTCTATATTCACCCAAGTACCTACTAACGGATTTTCATCATCGTCATCGCTACAAGAAGTAAAACCTGCACATAAAGCAATAACCAATAAAGTCGCAAAAAATCTAAATGTCTTCATATTCTATAAAATCTTTTTGTTAATAATTTAATTTGTAGTATAAGCTGCTCAAAATTGAGTTGGCTACTTAAAAGATAGTAGCAAAAGTTGTTTCTTAATGTCTGATTCGTAGTTATATATCGTTTTATCTACCCTGTTCCCTTTGGATAGTATTACACAATGAGAAAAGCGTGGGAACTATCGAATATTATCATCATGAGGCTCTGGACTGCCCTTGCACAATAATAAACAATAGCCCACGCCAAACGATATATAGACTATCTTAACAAGATAGGTATATAACATTGACGTGAGCGTTCTTGCCTACTATCCCGTGCAAGTGAAATTGTCCAGATTTCATGATAGGATAATATTTAAAACGCTCTTCGTTAACTAATATGTCCTTTCAGCCCCAACACATTAGGTATCTGAAATTGGTACAAAGTTACGAAAAGCGTTTGTAATAGCAAGAACTATTGTTTATTAAAAGTTGAGGGCTATTTCTGCTTTATAAATTTATGGTAGTGGAAAAATTCAAAACTCCCCATATAAAAACTAAATTTCTGAATTTTTCCACCCTACCGATATTTTATGCTTATGGCTTTATAAACTGATTTTTTATCCGTTGAACGGTGGAAATACCAATACTTTGTAGCTTAGCTATATTTCTGATTGAATAGCCTTTCTTTAGTAAAGCTATGACTTCTTTATATTCTTCTTTTTTCTTATCATCCGTTTTGGTTGAACCTGTCTTTCTGCCAAGTTTACCACCTTTGGCAATATAATTCGCTCTACCACTATTCAAACGGTATTGGATATTGCTTCTTTCGATATTTGCCATTTCTGCAAGTACTGTCACCATGATAGACGCTATTGGATTAACTTCCCCATTTGGTTGCAAAGTATATAAGCCCAAGTTCTGTATGTAAACCGATACTTTCGATTCATGCAATATATCCAAAGAGCGAAGAACCTGTAATGTACTTCTCCCTAGTCTTGACAATTCAGACAAAAGTAGAATATTCACAGATTCACGTTTACAGTATTCTAAACATTCCCCTAAAATCTGTCTTTCCTCAATTCTCTTTGCACCTGAAATATGCTCCTGGAATATATTCACAATTTCTATATCCTGTGAGATAGCATATTTCTTTAAATCCTCTATTTGTCTGCTCGTGTCCTGTCTGTCATTACTTGATGAAACACGAGCGTATATTACGGCTGTTTTCATTTTATTCTTTGATTAAATTGATAACATGAAAGAATGTGTTCAAACCACCTTTGTAGATTTATTTGAACACATTCCTGTTTTGAACACACAAGTAGTTAGTGACGTTTATCCGCTTCTTCCACTTCCCATAAGCCAACTAAAAGAATAAGCAGGATTAACGGAACACAACCTGTTATAAAAGACAATACCACCCAAAAGAGCCAAACAAGTATCTTATAATAAAACATGATTCTTTATTTTAAATAGATTAATAATTGAACGGTTTATTTCCATATTGATAGTCTGTTATTGATAAACAGATTCTATCAAAGAAAGAATGTCCCTTATCTGAATTGAAATACTTCCTATAAATCTCATCATTGGAATTATCCAATAAGACATCTAATTTCAGCAACCAATATTTCAATGCTTGCAACCTCTTTATATATTGGAGATTATTCTCACAATGGCAAATTGTTTCTTTCAGATATTCAATCTTTCTAACCATAGTTTCCTTCTTTCTATCCATTGCAATAAAATTAATAAAATAGGAGAATACCCATTTCTGAATATTCCCCTGTTTAATCAATCAATAAACCACTTATATTTAGTGTCTCCATGCAAAGCGGCATTTATCCCCGTTGCTATTTCGGTTGCATTTACCGCTCTATCCAAGAATGAATCTATATAACTGCTTTTGTTTGCCCCTGTCAATAGATTGTACAATTTCCACATACTTATATCATTTCCCAAGCTCCCAAAGTTCTTATCATTGATATATGCTTTTGCAACTGTATTTATCTGCGAATCAGTGATGAGCATTTTAGGAATATCTTTCTGATAACCTTGTGGCAATGATTGATAAAGTCTCATTCTCCCAAGTAATTGGCAAAATTGGTGTTCTGTGAGATATGAGTTACTAAGTGTTTGCATTAAATGTAGATGTTTTGCAGGTTGATAACTCTGAAACATTTCCAATACTGCCCGATATAAATCTTTGGTATTAGTAACTTCCAAGCAACTAAGAAAACCGTCTGTTGACACACACAAGTTTGTACAAACCTTACAAATAAAGCCAATAAACACTTTAAATCGTTCTGCTCCTTTCTTTGAATAAAGATTAGTGTGATTATAAGCACGAACACCACCAATAGTTAATATTAACTTATTCCCGTTCACCGTTTCGTAAATCGTAGGAATCTGAATAATAAAAGCACATCTTTCGTAGTAGATAGTCTTGTCACTTTCAAGAAGTTGATTTGCAGGTTTGTGTATTGCTTCGGGCACTCTCCCTTTAATAATGTGACTTACACGAATATCGGGCTTATCAATACTTTCACCACTGAAAAACGTATTTGCAGCGTCATAAACAGTATCAATAAATGCAGGGTGAGGAATTGTAAGCTCATTATCTTTGGCGAATACGGGTGTAATACAATCTTCTTTTAAATGTTGCATTGTTACCTCTAGTGTATTAGCTTCCAAGAAATGAGGATTCTCTTTTTTAACTTTTGGTTGTTCTTCGATTATTACCGCTTCTTCTGCATACTCACCAAAGTTGTTTTCCCTTCTTACCTGTGGCACATTGCCAATAATTTGTAGATTTCTCATAACGAATAAAATTTTAAATGATTTATAAATTGATTACGTGGATTGAAATATATTTCGTTTTCTATCCAACTACCCTAGGGGGACGTTAGAACTACTCTACTCACTTGTACGTAACTTTCAATTCAGTAAATCATAGGAGAAATAAGCTGATATATATTTAAGCTCCTATTTTTATAGGTAGGGGGGATTATATATAAGTACCTGTACTTTATTGCGTGCCTATGTATTACTATGCACTATAATAGAAAGGAGAGTATTATACTGCCATATAAAGATATGCTAAGTAGTAATATCAAAGAATGAGCATTGTTTATTTTTTTACCTTGTTTATTATGAGTAACTTTGAGTATTCTTAAAAATCAAGAACTACCTGTTTGTCAATGGTTCAACTCCTTAAATTATATGTAAATCAAACAGGTCATATTTGCATTTTCCCACACTTCCATTGGGAAAATTAA
Organism: Bacteroides caccae; assembly: GCF_002222615.2. NCBI lineage: Bacteria > Pseudomonadati > Bacteroidota > Bacteroidia > Bacteroidales > Bacteroidaceae > Bacteroides > Bacteroides caccae. The sequence continues at coordinate 216,333 of NZ_CP022412.2, forward strand.
CTCCCATATTTAAAATTGCGAACTGCTATATCCCTTGTATTAGACAAGAATTTAGAAGTTCCACAAAAAAAGCCGCAATTGAGCACATTTGTAAGTGTACTCGCTTGCGGCTATTTTTGTTTTTAGTTAGGTAGTAGACTAATTTATTCGTCAAAGTCTCTATAATGAGCTTATTTGTAGGCATTGACATATTTTTCAGTGTTTCATACTTCAAATACAGAGTTAGCCTATATAACTCTTAATCTTTAAAAATCAAAACAGATACTCTGTCACACTAAAAAATGAAGTTCATGCGCACATAAAGTTTAAATTCTTTAGTAGTAGGGGAAAATGTGTGTTATAATATATAATTAATATCAGATACTTTTTCCCCACTACCTTACCTATGTAAAGCTAAGAATGGCTTGTAATACTAATAATAACACTGTACTTTGCCGTACACAGAAAAAATCACTTTTATTGCATCCTATTCTGTAAAACAGGTAGGTACAGGGGAAAAAGTACTGTATATTAATATATTAATAAAGAACACTTTTTCTCCTTACTTGGGAATTATGATATTCCCATTATCGTCTATCTCTGCTATTTTATTTACTTTCTTCGTGGATAGTTTTTTCTGCTTGGAAAAATCATTTTCTAATAGAATATTTTCAGTATGTAAAGTTAAGGGAGTAGTGATTGATACTAAATCAGCACCAACAAGTTTTATTATATACTTGTCATAAGTCTTTTTATCTATTCCGATTGCTTTGATTATATTTTTCTTAATCAGCTCTATATTGCCATATTGGGATAATAGAAGTAATTGGATAAAGAAGCCCTTTATCGCTGCATCCAGTTCGATTAATGCAAACTTATTGGAGATAGTGATACATTGTTCTTCCATTGCAGGAATATGATAAATATTCCGTCTAGTTGGATAATAAAAACCATTATCCACAAAATAAGGCTTTATATCCAAGTACTCCTCAAATTTCTTATTAAAACTGCTTACTGATTTACCTCCACTTGTTCTTTTCAATTCATCTAAAGTAATTCTCACATTATACCAATCATCTCTTGAAAGAGACAAACAGAAAAATCTATAAATATATGCAGGCTTAAATCTATTTAAAATGGAATAGTTTACAGTCGCCTGATTTTTACAATTAACAGGTAAAAGCATTTTTAACAATAATAATATGTTACTTAATTTTAGAAAGTCCACCTGTCACATGGACTTTCTATTAGAATATAATATGAATTAGGCTGCCTTTCCTATAATATCATGGTTCCTTAGATATTGGCTATGCAAAGCTGAATATATTTCGTTCAATTTATCAATGGATATATTAGATATAAATGTAACGGTATCTTTATCCAAAGTCTTAACTGTTTCTATGACTTCATTAATTCCAATTGCACTTTCTACGCCTTGTGGTTTATGCTTTGCTAACATAGTCATAGCATCAATCATATAACGTTCTTTGATAAACTTATCTTTGAAACCCACAATTTTCAAAGTGTCTATAATTCTATCACCAACTGATAAATCATATTCAAATTTAGTTTCAACCTCACCAAGCATTGCATTATTCCAAACTTTTAGACTTAAGGTCTTTCCTTGATTATAATATTTAGTAATTACACTAATATTAGCCTTCAGCTCTTTAGCTTTTTGGAATATCTTTTGATAAAATTCATGTTGAGTAGCCAATGCCGCATTACCTGCTTTTTCCATACCATTAAACCCTCTACTTAGCACATTATTTATCCCTCTATACTTTGCAAACTCTTGCAATGATACAAATTCCTTGATTCTAACATTTTCAACAATTAAAGCTGATTCATCTTTAACCACCCTATCAATATTGGCTTCATGATAAGTTTTCCATAGCCAATATCCATTTGCCGTATCAACAGGCACATAAACATTTGGAGTATTTTTAGGAATAACATTACCATTCAAGTCTTTCAACTCAATATCCGCTTCATAGAAAGTTTGAGCTGCCGTTACAAACAGAGCCGTTTTTTCAAATTTATCATCACCAATCAAATCTTTTCCCAATTCAACATTCACTTTAGTTACAGTCATATTATAATCGGACATTGCAATAATAATATCCTCTTTTCTTTTGCTAATAACCTCCTTTTCTTCTGTAGATTCTTCTACTTCCCAAAACTCAACTGGAATAGTAGGAGAATCAACATTACGCAATGCAACCACATAATCCTTTTCAGCCTTAGCAACATTAGTTTTAGCTGCTTTTACAATATTGGTATCTGCATCTTCATTATCAAATAGATATTGTCTTTTTTCCATTAGGATTTTGCGAGCGTTTTCCAATACTTCATTTTTTGAAAGAGTTCCTGTTTGAGTTTCCTGTTGCTTTTCCATATTATCACTATTTTTTAAAGATTCCACATTAACATTTCCATTCTCGTTTACTGTCATTGCATTAGTTGTTTCCATTGTCTCTTTCTTTTTTATTAATAACTAAGTTTTAAGTAATCATTAACTTGGCGCCTTACTGTTTTGATTACAACGCAAAGATATGGGTAATACAAAAAAAAGGAACAGATTCTAATCTGTTCCCCCAAGTAAGTCTAAAATGTTAAATACGATTAACTAATCTATTTTTATATCATGACCATAAAAATAGCTGCCCATCGTCTTAGTTTCATATCCTTCGTAATCTATAAGAAGTTTATTGTAATATTCCAACCTATTGCGATAATACATTTCATCATCTTTATTCAGAAGTATCGTATTATCATCAAAAGAATGTAGACGAAGAAAATCTAAAGTGTAAAGAAGAAGATACTTCTCATTGGTAGTAGCACCAACTGAATCATTGGGAATAATTAAACGAATTACCTTTAACAACTCCGTTACAAAAAAATAATTAAATGCTCTCTCGCTTTCTGCTTTGGGTGTATCTTTATTTATATGAAGATAATTATTATCATCAAATGGTCTATGTGTCATTTCTGCCAACATGAATACTCGCTCTATATCTCGTTTATTTGACATAGTAATAACATCTGATTTTACAACCTTTTTCGCCTTAATGGTGATATTTAATGTAGTATTTTCATTATCAATGCAATCCTTCAATAAAACACGTATTTCATTGCTCCTATCGATTGATTGGCTTTTTTCAAATATAGGGCATAACGCAACTAGAATATCTTTATCTGTAACAGAGAAGGGGCGCTGTTTCTTTTCTCCTTTTGTTCTTACTATCACTTCCAAATTATCTATATTTGCTTTAATGAAGTCCTGTACTCTTTTTGCTTCATCATTATTGGAAAGTTTCACCATATACTTCCCACTGTATTTTACAAGATGTAAAGTATAAATATAAATAATCAGTCCCCAAAAAGCTTCTTTATCAAGATTCAGTTTAGTTAAGTATTCCTGCAATTTCTCATGCTTATAAAAAGTTTCTTCCGTTACTTTAGGGGGAAGTTGTTGTAAGAAACCATTATATTTCCTACAAAATATATAATTCTCATTGGTTAGGTCAGCACAGTCACCATCGAATACCCAAAAATATCTATCTTGGTATATATTTATATATCTAAAAAGATTATCAGTTATTTTCATAACAATAATTTTAGGATAAACCCATTTTATCTTTTATATTCCTTATATCGGCGTCCATACCCTTATTTTTAATATCTTGTACTATACTTCCTAACTGGTTTAAAACTACTCTAGGTTCATGATTCTCCTGTTCTCCCAAGTACCTCATAAAACATTCAACTGTTTCAATACGATTATTCATATTTCTTTTTCCGTTTTCTGTACAATGAGGAAAAACTTGACACATATTGTTAAAAAACACTTCATCAAATATAGGTGTATCTTGTAAAACAAGCTCAAAATAATAAAAACGATTCATTACTTCGTTCAAATAATAATATCCTTTAGCTGAAATACATACATTGAAAACTTTTTCAGGCAAATTCACCCATTTTATATCTGTTAATATCTCATCTGTCTCTATCAACTCTAATTTGAGCAATAACTCTAGCTCTTTATATATTATATCTGTCTTATATCCATAATTAATAAAACAGTTAGCCAAATCACTCAGAGAGTCATATTTATTAACATTTCCACCCGATTTTAATTTATTAGATAAATATTTTAATATCCATATTTTCAAAAAATGATTAGAACTTTCATTACATGGATAAAATAAATTAGGAATGACACTTATTTCATGATTATAATACAGCTTATTATGAAGCCCAATTGATTTAACAAATTCATGAATAGGTATAGTTATTTTATGGTTATCCCTATTAAAACGGACCCTCATTATATACTCAGAGACATCTGTATAACCAGAAATTAAAAATAATTTAAATAGCCTCAACCCTTCCCGAGTATTGGGAAATGTTGAATAGTTTAGGAAATCAACAATCAATTCATTAGAATTGTCAAATAAAGAATTTTGAAGACTAAGAAAAAATTCTTTTATATTCTGAGTCTCCATTTCAATCTTATATCCTACTTGATTTACTCCTGTTACATTCCTTTCTATAACGGAAGAATCAAATTCGATTTTCTTCAAAGTGTAGCTTATTCTTTTTTGTAGCACTTCACTATACTTTGGAGCTGTCACGTGATATACATTGCTTTCAAAAGCATTAAATGGAGGTAAATTTCTCCATTTATAATAGTATCCTTCACGCAAAGAAACGAAAACCCCACAAAAAGCTCTTCTGTTCAATGAACTAGCAAAAAGAAAAGCACTTTCTTGAGTCTCCATATCAAATTGGTCAGCATTATCAATAATAACAATAAGTCTCATTTGTCTTTCTCTAACTAGATATTTAGACAGTTCCTCTAAATGAAGTTCTTTATGCTTAAATTTTTCCTCTATAAAAGAATTCAACTTATCAACATAAACAAGTTGATTTTTTTCTTTATAAACACTCCAAATTCCTCTATCATTTCTATTTATTTCATGTATATAAATACGCTTCAAGACTTTATATGTATCAAGTTCTAAAAAAGGATATTGTTCATATAATGAATTTAAAATATCCTCTGATATTTTTTCTGTATCAACATTTTTAGAATTTTTATAATACTTAATAAAGTCAACATACACATACGGATATCTATTAATAGTATCATTGGGTAGCTTATTTTTAAACAAAAAGTTTATAAAAGTAGTCTTACCTGCACCTTTTGAACCTACAATAATTACAGGTTTTGGAGGAGCCATTTTCAACGACACATTCGAAGATGTTATTTCCGCATTTATTTGTTGAGAAATACTATCATGATTTTGAGCACCTACAACTTCTGATAAAAAAGGAGGTGTATCACTAAATAATCCATTTAATTCTGCTCTATTTTTTATTGTTTCCTTATTTTCAACGAAACACTCTTTAATAAATTCAGCATCATCTTCTTTTATATCTGAAAATATTTCCCCAAAAATAGTCTCTATAATAGGAGTCAAATTAGTACTAATACTATTCCGTACAATTTCTTTCTCACGGTCTACTAATGTCTCAATAATTTTCTTAGAAAATTCTATTTCTTTATTCTGCAAAAATTTAAAACCACCATTTTCAATAATACCTTCTTTCGATAAATTGTTATAAAAAGTTATGAAATTTTCTTTTATCTCATCCAGTCCATTAAAAACTAAACATTTATTTTGTTTCCATAATGTTCCATTATGATTAATGAACTGCCCTATAATAAACTGTTTTCCATTCGTTATTATCCCATAATCAATACCTTCGTCAGATAAATAGTTTCTAATTTGCTGTATTACATCTCTATTTTCAGATAATAATGTATTAATAGAAACTATTTTCGTTTTAATAGGTAATACAAAATCTAAGAATTGTTTTTTGGCTTCAACTAACATATAAAAACCAGGAATAGAAAAACGATAATCATAATACCCACAGTCAACGTGTCCTTCCCGCTGTATATTACTTTCAGACCACCCTAAGATATCAATAAACAATTTATCTATAACTTTAGAACGGGTATCACTTTCAGAAAAATCACAAGTTTTATATTCTTCATAATTTTGGAGAAATAAGAGAAATTTTTCTCTTGCACTATCTATATTCATAAATTTACAATTTTAGTTTATAAAGCAGCTAAAGGTAAGAAAATTTTCTCATACCAGTATAAAGGTATTTCTTTATTATACAAAAAATCATAATAATTTTCTCATTGCTTCATCTATCTGCTCATTTTCAAAACTATCCAAATAATATTGCGTCGTTGACAAGTTTGTATGTCCTAATGCTTCACTAATAATCGAAATATTGACTCCAGAGCGTTTTAACACTGTAGCAAAAGAATGTCTTGCCACGTAGGTTGTTATAGGAATAGAAAGATTTAGAAATTGACCAATCTTTTTAAGATTCCTATTAACACCCTTAGTTACCTTTATTATTCTATCGTCTTGTTGTTGCTGTGTTTTATGAATTCTTCTATCAAGAATAGGAAAAATAAAATCTTTAGGACTACAACCTTCTTTAGCATATTTCAGAATAATTTCTCGTAGTTGTCCTTGTAGGGCAAAATTAATAGGTTGCCCCGTTTTATGACGGTTAAAACGTAAACGATTCTCTGTTATGTTTTCGTATCTCAAATATGCAATATCAATCAAATTAATACCACACCCCAAATAACTAAACAAAAATAAATCTTTACTCAAATAAAGTAATGGACTATGATATTTGGTGATTAACCGTAAATCCACATTCATTATCCTTTTTATATCTTCTTTCTTTATTGCTCGTTTAGAAGTTTTTTTGCAAAATCGTGCAACCTTAAAACGTTTAAAAGGATAATTCTTCTCATGCACAAGATTATCCTCTATTGCCTTATTATACAAAGCCCGTAATTCTCGAAATCGAATACCTATGGTATTACTGGAATTCTCACGACTTTTCAAAAAAGTCTCATACCTTCTTAACCAAGCCACATCAATACTCGCAAAAGATATATTCAAATTACCACAAAAAGCGAAAAGAGAGTTATATGTACTGCGATATACTTTAGCATTTCCAATTCTCTTTTCAACTTTCATTATTTCAATTTGTTTTAAAAGATACTCTCCAACCGTTTGAGGAACTACGGTATTCTCCATTTTATCAACTAATGACTGTGGAGTAAAGTTTTTATCTTCACTTTTAAAATCAATAACTTGCTCCAAATACTGTTGCTTTTTTGATTCTATCATTTTTATCAAAGCCTCTCTATTGGGACAACTCTTTTTAGGTTCGTTCTTCTCAAAATTCCAAAACTGGGCTCTAATAGATAATCCTAAACTCTTAGTTGCTCTCTTTTTACCCTCACTCACCTTTACAAATAAAGGGTGTTCACCATTTGATAAAGTTTTTGATTTAAAACATACCACACTAATATTTACGCTCATAATCAGAAAGTTATGAACAGTATTTCAGGTGACGCTATAGGTGACGCTATTTTATCATTTTCCCCACAATAAATCTCTTTTACATCAAATCGCAATATTTTACAAACATATATATATCGCTGATCATCAACAAAAGGGATAGCTCTGTCGGTAGCTTTCAAAGGCGTCAGCCTTTGGAAGACGCAGATTCATAATCATGAGGTCCCCGGTTCAATCCCGGGTCCCGCTACTTGATAAGAATAAGGCATTTGGGAGGCTTCCACTTCTGGGTGCCTTTTTCTTTTTCAGCTCCGGTTTGCGCTAGCGTCAAATACAATGTAACATGGTTCTATAAATTTTATCGGGCCAGTTTAAGTAGGAAAATATATAAAGTACTATTTATATCGCTTCTTTACATACAAAGTAATACGTTTATATGCCAAAGCGATGTGTTCATTCACCGTACTTTCACTTATGGATAATAATTCTGCTATCTCTCTGTTTTTTAACTTATCCGACAGTACTAGCCTAAATACTTCTTTACATTTAGGAGGTAATGAATTTATAGCTTCCTGAATAAGCAACTCATATTCATTATCTTCCATAAGACTTTCAGGATCATTACTTTCAGGTATTAACTCCACTTCATATAAAGAAACATACGTTTTATCAGGAGAGTAATTTCGGCGAAGATAATGAAGTGCCTGATTTTTGGTAGATGTATATAAGTATTGCTCAATAGTTTTGATATGCCCTAAAGATTCCCTTTTCTTCCAAACAGTCGTAAATACATCCAGCACAGCCTCCTCAGCCGGTTCCTTTGCTTGTAAATAGTAATAAGCCACATGATACAATCTTTGCGAATATTGTTCAAACAATTGCCGCAAAGCATTTTCATCACCGGTGATGATCTTATTTAGTAAACCTTCCGGATTCATTTCATTTTACATATTTTAGATAGACTTTAGGGTTTAAATATACATTGCTCCCGTATACGCTTGGCAAATGTAGGAATATATAAAAAATAATCAAGTATAAACCCGTAGTTTTTATTTGTTGCTGTCATCTATATATAAAAACAGCACAATGAAAGAAGATTATAACATAAAAGACCCTAAGGTTGATGATTTAATTAATCGTCTTCGCTTCAAACTACCGGAGTATGACACTATTTCGAACTACAAACGACTACAAGAACGGATTAACACTCCGGTAATATCGTTAAGTAAGAATATCTCTCCGGCATGGAAGTGGTTTTCCATTGCTGCCTCTTTTGCTCTTTTGGTTGTTTCAGCCTTTCACTTTATTGACTTAAGCCGTCCGGAATTAGTATGGTATGAAGTCGCAGCAGTTCCGGATGCAAAAACAAAGATTGTACTTCCGGATAGCAGTACTGTATGGCTTAATGCCAATGCCCGCCTTGTTTACCCCCGTTCTTTTGAGGATGTAAACAGGAAAGTCAGTATTTCGGGAGAAGCTTTTTTCCAAGTTCGCAAAGACAAGAATCATCCCTTCATTGTAGATATTGGGAAATTGCAGGTCGAAGTATTGGGAACCTCTTTTAATGTAATGACAGATACATACAATGATGAAATAAGAATATCCTTACTTGAAGGAAAAGTGGCTTTATATGAAAAAGGGCAATCTTCTAAATCTGCCAAAATTCTTATGCCCAACCAAGAAGCTAAATATTCACCGTCAAATGGTGAAATTATGATTTCTCCTATCCGCATGGACAATGTCATGTCATGGATTACAGGGAAATTTAGCTTTGAGGATAACACTTTGGCTGAAATCGGAGAAGAATTAGAACGAGCATTTCACGTTAAGATACATATTGAAAACGAGGCTATACGCAAAAAGACTTTTAATGCAACGTTTGAAGATAAAGAAACTCTGGACGAAATACTCTCTATTCTCCAGATTTCAGCAAAATATAAAATGGAGAAAAAACGCGGAGAAATCTATATTTATTAATTGTAAAACCCTATAAAATAATACTATGAACAGCTCTTGAACCCTAAAAAACATTTGGGAATGCGCCAACATCCCCAAACGTAATCGCTAACCGGCAGCCCACTACAACTGCCAAGTATCAAATATTTAATATACAAAAATATGAATAATAAATTATTTATTAGCCATAAAAACACCCATTTAAGATTCTATAACTTTATTCTTTCTACCAAGAAAAGTTATTCCGTATTCTTAATAAGTTGCATCTGCTTTTTCTTTTCAACTAATCCGCTGATAGCACAATCTGTCTCGTTGAATTTCAACAACGCGTCATACGAACAGATCTTTAATACGATTGAGCAAAAAACCGGATATAAATTTGTTTATAACACACAAGAAATCAACAAACACAGTTTACGCTCTATCACTATAAAAGACAAAAACATCGAAACTGTATTAAATGAACTCTTTAAAAATACAGATATATCTTATCGTATATCCAATAAACATATCGCTCTGTTCAAACAAGTAACCAGAAAAATAACGGGGACGGTAACTGATCAGACTGGCGAACCTATTATCGGAGCAAATGTTCTTGTGAAAGGAGCCAAAACCGGAGTCATCACAGATTTCGAGGGTAAATTTACGTTGTCGGTAACCGACAATAGCATACTAATCATATCATACTTGGGGTATGTTACTCAAAACGTCTCAGTAAAAGGTCAGACACATTTTAAAATCACATTGAAAGAAGACACACAAAGTCTGGATGAGGTAGTTGTGGTAGGTTATGGCGTTCAAAAGAAACGCGACCTTACCGGAGCCATATCCTCAGTGAAAATGTCTGACACTCCTATAGGTACATTCTCCACAACTGCTCATGCATTAGCAGGTAAAGCAGCCGGTTTACAGGTAACTCAAAGCAGTGCCCAAGTGGGTGGTGGAGCCAAGTTCCGCATTCGTGGTGAAACTTCAATCAATGCCGGAAACGATCCCCTGTTCATCATTGACGGTTTTCCGGTTTCTGCCTCTTCAACACTCGACTCGGAGAAGAATTTTTATAAAACAGGTACAATTGACAACATATTATCGTCTATCAACCCCAATGACATAGAATCGATTGAAGTATTGAAAGACGCCAGTGCAACAGCTATCTACGGCTCACGTGCAGGACATGGCGTTATTATCATTACTACTAAAAGAGGTAAAACCGGAAAAGCCAAAGTAACCTATTCCGGCAATCTCTCTGTGCAAACCATTAAGAACAACTATAAAATGTTGAATGGGAAACAATACAGAATACATAGAAATATGTACCTTTATGAAAAATGGTTGAAAGAGACCGGACAAGGCATATATGCCGATTATATAACCGACACTTCTTCGAAAACTTATACTCCCAGATATACAGATGAAGAAATTGCAACCGCCCAAACCACAGACTGGCTGGACGAGGTAACCCGTACCGGAATGCAGCAATCTCACAATGTTTCATTGACAGGCGGTTCTGAGAAAACACAATATGCAGCCTCTCTAAACTATTTTACACAAAAAGGGGTGGTAAAAAACAATGCAATGGACCGGTTCACAATGAAAGTCAATCTGGATCAGGAACTATCAAAATATATCAAAACAGGTTTCTCCCTTCATTTAAGTCGCAACCAATATGACAACTCATCATTGGGAGACAATGATTTTGAAAACGCAGGTATTATTTCGTCAGCTTTGCGCTTCGACCCCAGTGTCCCCGTCCGTGATGAAAATGGCGATTATTCAATCTTCCCGGATATGGCACAATACCCCAATCCGATATCGCTGCTCGAAGTTACTGATAAAACAACAAGCGACAGAGTTCTGGTTAATGGCTATTTACAAGCAGAGCCAATAAAAGGGTTGACTTTAAAAGCTAACCTGGGAGTTGACCGCAGATATGATAAAAACAAAAGCTATGTGCCTAACACTACCGTAGCCGGAGCTGCAAAAGGGGGGATAGCCAACATCCTTCAACGTGATAATATAGATTATCTCATGGAACTGACGGCAAACTATACTAAAGATTTCGGGAATCATAGCCTGACAGCGCTAGTCGGTTATTCTTATCAACAGTTTAATCAAGAAAGCGTATATGCCGGCAACGAAGACTTCTCTACAGATGGATTTCTTTACAACAATCTGCAGGCCGGAGCCGGAACTAAGCCTTATGTAAACTCCTCAGCCAGGAAAAGTGCTTTAGGCTCATACTTTGCCAGAGCAAACTATTCTTATTTAGGAAAGTATCTGCTGACAGTTACCGTTCGTGCCGATGGTGAATCAAACTTCCACCCGGACTACCGTTGGGGATATTTCCCTTCAGTGTCTGCCGGCTGGAGGTTCAGTGATGAAGAATTCATGAAACCTTTGTCAAGCATTCTTTCTAATGGTAAATTGAGAGCCAGTTACGGACAAACCGGTAATTCAAACATAGGGAACTATATGACCGACTCTTACGGAGTAGTTTCCGGCTGGGTATTCGGCAATGACGGTTATATGGGTACTGCAATAACCAAAAGAGGAAACAAAAAGTTAACTTGGGAAACTACAAGTGAATTCAACATCGGTCTGGATCTGGGTTTCTTTGATAACCGGATTTCACTATCCATGGAATATTACAACCGAATTATTTCTGATTTGTTGGTAAGTAATAAAAGTCTGCCCGCCTATAATGAAATTAATACCATAGCAGCCAACATCGGTAAAACCCAGGGACGCGGGTTTGAGCTAACACTGAGTACCGTAAATATCATGAATAAAGACTGGACATGGAGTACTGATTTTACGTTCTATACTTTTAAAGACAACTGGTATGAACGAGATCCTAATTGGAAGCCAGCCGCATACGAATCAAAAAAAGATCCGATCCGTTCTTACTACTCATATGTATCTGATGGCTTGTTACAAGTAGGTGAAAAAGCACCGGCATGGCAACCCACTTTAGTACCAGGCCAAATTAAACTGAAGAATCTATACGATACGGGAACTTCACCTAATGTATTAGATCAATATGATAAAGTCAATCTTGGATCGCAAGATCCTAAATGCACTTTAGGTCTTAACAATACGCTTAGATACAAAAACCTCGACTTTAATATTTACTTCTATGGCGAAATTGGCCGCTTACGCGGAGCCAGCTATTATGATGCCTGGATAGTAGGTCTTGGAAACAGTCTGACAAATGTATCACAACAATCATTGCACTCATACACCAATGCAAATCAAAATACAACGGTTCCGAACCTCATTGAGAGTGCATACGATTTCGGAGACTATTATCACAAAAAGATTAATTACCTGAGATGTAGAAACATCACCCTCGGATATACGATTCCTGTTTCCAAATCAATAGCTAACAGCGTACGTATCTCTGCAAACGTCAGCAATCCGTTTGTATTTACAAACTGGAACGGCGTTGATCCCGAAACTGACACAGGAAATTTCTCTTATCCAAACGTAACTTCTTTTAGTTTCGGTATAGATATTTCATTCTAATAACTGAAAAAACATGAAAATGAAAAAATTAAATATATATATCATTGGACTTTTGACTCTCATGTTGTGTGGGATACAAAGTTGTGCGTTAGAATCAGAGGTATTCGATGAGATCACCCCCTCGATATACCCCCAAACAGAACGTGATGTCCGCGACCTGGTTACGGGAAATGCTTATTCTCCATTCCAGAATTACGATTACGGAGGTTTGTATAATGTAGCTAATGGAGTTATGCTTATTTCGGACATGGCTACCGAATATGGTTTCTGCTCATGGGGCGGATGGATTTGGGAACCTCTGGAATTTGCTCGTTGGACCCCCAGTGACGAAGATCGCATTGCTTATCCTTGGACAAACTACCTGAAAGGGATAAGTAAAATGACACTTACCATCGACCGAATAACAAACGTAAACATGAATAAAGACCTTTTGAACCAATATATAGCAGAGTTACGTTGTGCCCGCGGTTTTCTGGCCTTTTTATTATACGACCTGTACGGTCCTATTATTGTAGCCGATCTAGAGACGCTCAAGAATGCAGAAGATGAAATAATCCTTCCACGTTTAAGTGAAGAGGAAACACACAATTTCATCGTCACCGAGCTGACCGAAGCTGCAAAAGTTTTACCATATAGTTACGATAAAAGTAGTTCGGATTACGGAAGATTTACAAAAGGGTTATGCCACATGGTATTACTTAAATTCTATATGCAAACGAAACAGTGGGATAAAGCTATCACCGAAGCTCGTGAATTGCAGAAGCCCGAATATAAATACGCATTGGTGACAGACAAAGGGGCCGAGAGGTCAGCTTATGCCAATATCTTTACATACGCCAATGAAAAGAACTCGGAAACAATCTGGTCTGTAAACTGTCTTACAGGTTATCAGGTTCATTTATGGTATCCCCATGTTATGCCAAGTAACCTCAAGGCATCCGATGCCGGAAGATTTGATGGTGGCTGGGGAGGTTATAAAATGACATGGAAATTCTTTAAAACATACGAAGATGGAGATGAGCGTAAACAAACTATCATCTCCGAGTATGATACATGGGAAGGTACTACCCTTAACGAAACCAACAAGGGAGTGGGAAGTAACTCCTTACAGGACGGTGTCATTCCATTAAAATATAAAATAGAAAGTAATAATGCAGGAAATCAGTGTCAGACAGATTGGATTGTATACCGCTATGCCGATGTGTTGACTCTATTGGCAGAAGCCATTGTCAGAGAAGGAAATACAGTTACAACAGAAGCCATTAATTTACTGAATCAAGTCAGAACACGTGCCGGTTTAACTGCATATACAGCTTCTTCTTTCAGCAGTGCTCGTGATTTCCTTGATAAATTATTGATAGAACGTGCACACGAGTTTTATTTCGAAGGGTGCCGCCGTCAGGATCTTATCCGCGATGGTTCTTATGTAGCAACCATGAAACAAAAATGTACCGATTACGGACAAGTGTCTATTATAAACGAAAACTATCATCGTTTCCCAATACCGGAATCAGCTATTATTGCGGGACAAGGGATTATTAAACAGAATCCGGGATATTAGTCATCACATATTTTTAAATTAAAAGAGGAGGTAGTACATCAACACTACTTCAAAGTGGATATTTTGATGTACACTCCTCAGCTAATCATCTACCATGAAATATATTGTTCTTTTTCAGCATCTCCAGTTGAAGAACATAGGGCTAGTCTTACTATGCTCCTTTATGTTTTCCAACCTGCTATACTCCCAATCGACGAGAGAAGTCATCAACTTCGATCACGGCTGGCTATTCAACAGATACGGTCTACAGCCTGATGGTAAACGAATAGATGAGCCTTTTGGGAATGGCAGTCCGGATTCTCCATCTCCTAAAGAGTTAGCCTTTAATGACAAAGACTGGAGGAAATTGGATGTCCCTCACGACTGGGGCATTGAAGGACCTTTCAGGGAAAATCTGGATGGCTATACAGGTAAGCTACCTTGGCGGGGAATCGGCTGGTATCGTAAACGCTTCAACATCAAAAATATAGATAAAGATAAAATGTTTTTTCTTGATTTTGATGGCGTGATGGCCAATGCGGAGGTATATCTTAACGGAAAGAAGATAGGAGAACGTCCCTATGGCTACATTTCCTTCAGGGTAAATCTTACGCCCTATATTCGCTTTGATTCGGAAAATATCATTGCAGTCAGAGTGGATACGGAGAAACTGGGTTCTCGTTGGTATCCCGGAGCAGGTATTTACCGGCATGTCAGATTGGTCAAAACCAACAAGCTTCATATTCCCCAATGGGGTGTATTTATTTCTACGCCCGAAATCAATAGCCAATATGCCACCGCATCCGTGATGGTTCAGTTGGCTAATGGAAAGAAAAAAACGGCTAGAAGCAGTTACACAATTGAAATATTCAAATTAGATAAAGCAAACATTCCCCGAGAAAGAGTTGCAGTGGGAGCTAAAGAGAATATCAAAATTGCAGCAAACGCCATCGACAGTAGCTTAGTATCTCTGAAAGTGGAGAAACCACAATTATGGGATTTGGAAAATACGAACCTCTATCTAGCCAAGGTATCAGTATACGATAGAAAGACGTTGACAGATGTATACGATGTGCCGTTCGGTTTCCGGACTTTGAAATTCACACATAACAATGGATTCCTGTTAAATGGGAAAAGAGTTCAATTGAAGGGAGTATGTATGCATCATGATTTAGGTGCATTAGGTACAGCAATCAACAAGAGTGCCATAGAACGCCAAATCAACATATTGAAGAGTTTTGGCGCTAATGCTATACGTACCTCTCACAACCCACCCGCACCCGAGTTGTTAGAACTTGCTGACAAAATGGGAATACTTATTCTCGATGAAGTATTTGACTGTTGGGCTAGTGGCAAAAACGAAAATGACTACGCTGTTCATTATTCCGAATGGCATAAAAAGGACATTGAAGCACTTGTTTGCAGAGACAGAAATCATCCTTCCGTCATTATGTGGAGTTTGGGAAATGAAGTAGAAGAACAGTATCATCCCGAAAAAGGAGTAGCAGCATATCTCAGGGATATTGTGCGGCTTTACGACTCAACCCGCCCCGTCACTTTCGGTGCCTCATATCCCAGTAAAAGTGCTATCAATGGTACAGAACTCCAAGTAGATGTCCATGGCATGAACTATCCTTCGGGGGGGTATGGCGGTCCTGATTTTTATGAAACATTTCTCAACTATCCGGGGCATGAACACTTATCAGGCTTTGCCAGTGAATCCAGTTCAACAATAAGTTCACGCGGAGTTTATTTTCCAAAAGGTTATCAAGTTACTTCATATGACTTGAAAGCCCCCGGTTGGGCATCTCTTGCCGATGCCGAATTTGCTGCATTAGACAAATATCCGGCTATTTGTGGTGAATTTGTCTGGACGGGATTTGACTATCTAGGCGAACCGACTCCTTTCAATAGCGATATGAGCGTCTTACTCAACCATGCCGCGCTCAGTGAAGAAGAACTGGCTAAAGCAAAAGAGGAACTAAAGAGAATAGAAAAAGAGCGTCCTTCCTCTCGTAGCAGCTATTTTGGCATTGTCGATCTAGCAGGTTTTCCAAAAGATCGTTATTACTTGTATAAAGCACATTGGATGCCCGACGAGCCTATGGCACATATTCTCCCCCATTGGAATTTTCCGGATAGGATAGGTAAAATAACTCCTGTGTTTGTGTATTCTTCGGGCGATGAAGTTGAACTCTTTCTGAATGGTGAATCTTTGGGCAGGAAAAAGAAAGAACAGTATCAATATAGATTCAAATGGGAGAATGTTATATACACTCCCGGAGAATTAAAGGCCATTGCCTACAAAAATGGCAAACTCTGGGCAACAGAAAGCGTAAGAACCACAGGAGAACCGGCTTTGTTACAAGTCTCCGCCTATAAAGACAAGATAAAAGTAGCTGACAATGAACTGGCTTTTATCACAGTCTCCATCCGTGACAAAACAGGAAGTGTTGTACCAACGGCCAATCATAAGATTAAATGCAAATTAGAAGGTGAAGGTAAGATTGTAGCAACGGATAATGGTGATCCAACTTCACTCATCTCTTTTTCAGCGACAGAGCGCGAAACTTTTAACGGATTCATGTTAGTTGTTATAAAGGCTCATCAAGGAGCAAAAGGAAAACTACGTCTAATTGTGGAATCCGAGAATTTGAAAAGTGCCTCTGTGGATATCAACCTATTATAAATCATTCTTATTTGAACATCATGACAACAAAATTATTAAATATAAAAACAAGACTTTTCAGATCATTGACCAATTTGGGTATGATGATTATTTTATTTTCTTGCAGTTCGTCATCTATCGGAGAAGAACCGATAAACCCTCCTGTTCCTCCTGCTTCATCCGTAGAAAAGAGTGAGTATTATGTTTCCACAACCGGTAATGATGAGAATCCCGGAACACTTACATCACCCTGGCGTACCATTCAAAAAGCTGTCACCACAGTTACCCCGGGATGTGTAGTAAATATTATGGGGGGAACATACTATGAAGAAATAAAAGTAACTGTATCCGGAACTGCTGACAAATACATCGTAATCAAAAATTATAATGACGAGGAAGTTATTATAAGCGGCAACAATAAACCCAGAGAACTAATGAATCTCAATGGCGTGAGTTATATAAAGGTAAAAGGGTTAACCTTCGCCGATTGCTTGGGATCATATTCTGTGGGAATAAAAATATCCACTACATCCGACGAGGCTTCTCATCATATTGAGATAGAATCGAATACAATCAGAAACTTATATGCAAATGCCACCGCAACAGTTTATCCGCCAAATGTATATGCCGGAGGAATAACAGTAGCCGGCTATCTGGACTCAAAAGCCATTCACGACATTATAATAAGAGAAAACACAGTAAAAGACTGTCGGACAGGTTGGACAGAAGCCATTTCAGTAACAGGAAACGTAGATGGTTTTCTGATTACTAAGAACGTAGTGACTAATACAGGAAACATCGGTATAGATGCGTCAGGGCATTGGGGTATTTCGAAAAATCCTGCCACAGATTTCGCCAGAAACGGAGTCATCTCTGAGAATCATGTTTCATACTGCAAAAGTCCTGTTGAGGGAGGCGCAGGTATTTATTTGGATGGAAGTTCAAATATCCTTGTTGAGAAAAACATTTCGCACAACAATGTTTATGGTATTACCGTAGGGTGTGAAAGGGCAAACAATTTTGTAACTAATAATATAATCAGAAATAACATCTGTTATCACAATGAAGGGTTTGGAATCGGACTAATGGGCTGGTCCCCTGAAGGCAGAATCATAAAAAACTGCCAAGTTGTTAATAACACAGCCTTTGAAAATGCGAAAGACAGATTGGGAGAAATAGCCATATACAGCACGGAAAATACTACGATTAAAAACAATATATTTTATTCAACTCACGCAAACTCAAATCTATTATATGTAGATGATAGTCACCTCAATCTCGATATGAATTTTAATCATTATTATTCCAGTTCTCCCGATGTTAAGTTTTACTGGAAGGGTAGCATATTTTCAACTTTCGAACAATATAAACAGAACACAGGCTGTGATTTAGCTTCGGCTTTCAGTAATCCTTTATTCATTGATACAGAAGTATTCGATTTTCAGTTACAATCCACATCTCCGTGTATAGATACAGGTGATCCCGCCTATACACCCGCAGAGAATGAACTGGACTTTAATCATAACCCTAGGAAAGTTGGAGCTTGTATTGATAAAGGCGCTTATGAAAAGCAATAATAAAAAAGCGGTTTACTAATATCAAACCTCATACAACAAATCCTCCCCGAAAGTTTTCAATACCAACCTTCGAGGAGGATTTTATTTCATTCTTTTATTCCCATTCTATGGTCGCATTGGGTTTAGGCGACATATCATAGCAAACACGATTCACATTCTTCACTTCTTTCAGAATACGGTCCGTGATTTTCATCAGAACAGGCCAGTCAATCGGTTCAATAGTAGCAGTCATGGCGTCTACTGTATTGACAGCGCGAATGATAACCGGCCAATCGAAAGAACGGGCATTATCACGTACACCAACAGATTTGAAATCGGGCACTACCGTGAAATATTGCCATACTTTTTTATCCAATCCGGCAATCTGGAATTCCTCACGCAGGATAGCGTCAGATTCACGCACGGCTTCCAGACGGTCACGTGTAATAGCACCCAGGCAGCGTACACCCAAACCGGGACCGGGGAAAGGCTGACGGTAAACCATTTCATAAGGTAATCCCAGCTCCAGACCACAGGCACGAACTTCATCCTTGAACAGTTGACGCAAAGGCTCTACAAGTTGGAATTTGAGATCTTCGGGCAACCCACCTACGTTATGATGAGATTTCACCATTTTAGCCGTCTTCGTTCCACTTTCCACAATATCCGGATAAATAGTACCCTGGCCTAAGAAGTCGATACCGTCCAACTTGCGTGCTTCTTCTTCAAATACACGGATAAACTCGCTACCGATAATCTTACGTTTTTGTTCCGGATCTTCCACACCTGCCAGTTTATCCAGAAAACGGTCGGTCACATCAAGATAAATAAGGTTTGCCTTCAACTGGTTGCTGAATACTTCAACGACATCCTCAGACTCCCCTTTACGCATCAAACCATGATTCACATGTACACACACCAGATTATCACCGATTGCTTTCAGAAGCAAAGCAGCAACAACAGAACTATCAACTCCGCCGGACAGAGCCAATAATACCTTCTTATCGCCTACTTGACGTTTGATTAATTCTATCTGATCATTGACGAAATTCGTCATATTCCAGTTAGCTTCAGCTTTGCAAGTATCGAATACGAAAGCCTTCACAGCATTCTTAATAGCTTCAATATCATCTGTGAATTCAGCTAGCTTCACTTCGCAAGCCGCTTTGTCATGGCCGGCAGCCATAACGGGAATCCCCATTGCATAGATAGCCGGATTTACATCAATAGCCACACCATCAATGACATTGTTCGGGCCGCCATTGATAATAATACCCTTCACGTTAGGTAATGCTTTCAATTCTTCCACTGTGATGTCGTGAGGATAAATCTCACTGTAAACTCCTAATGCACGGATGGCACGAGCCAATACCGTATTCTCATGACTACCCAAGTCAAGGATAACAATCATGTCCTGTTTCATCTGATTCTGTTTTTTTTTATTATGTTATTGTCAATAGTTTCTTTAGTTTCAACTTATCCGCAAATATAAATATTTTAAAAGACAAAAACAAGACACTTTGCTTTATGCCTTCAGCCGTATCACAAACCGGCTTCCTTTGCCTAATTCACTTTCCACCGTCAGCGTACCGCCATGAGCTTCCACAAAATCTCTCGAAATAGACAGCCCCAGCCCGCTACCTTGCACTTTCGTTCCGGGTACACGGAAATAACGGTCAAAGATACTTTTGTGATAACGAGGGTCAATCCCTTTACCAAAATCCTGAACATACAACTCAATGATATTATCTTCTTGCTTGGCACCAATCACTACACGACCGTTTTCTTTGGAATAACGAATAGCATTACTCAATAAGTTAGTCAACACCCAAGCAATCTTTTCACTATCGACAAAGAGTTTACCGATCTTTTCCTCCGGATATTCCACTTCTATCTGAATATTAAACTTATCGGCTTGTACTTGATTGGCCTTGATAGCATACTCTATCAGTTCAATCGGTTTGGTGATCTTGGGCATTAATTGCAGTTTTCCGGCTTCCACCTGAGTCATATTGAGCAATTCTCCGGTGATACCAAGCAAGCGTTCACTATTTTCCTTGATGCTCTTTGAAAGTTGCTCCTGTTCATCATTCAATGCACCGACACGCTTATCCTCCAACAGTTGAAGACTCATCATAATAGCAGCAATCGGAGTTTTCAACTCATGAGAAATAGTAGAGATAAATGTAGTCTTGGCAGAGTCCAGTTCCTTAAATTCCGTAATATTTTTCAGCAAAATGACATCTCCCAGTTTACGAGGTTCATCTTTTTCCGCTTCTGTATTAATGATAGGAACGTAGGACGCTTTGAAATAGCTTTCTTTATTATCAGCATATATTTTCAAAGGTTCCTTTTGTTCGCCTGGTGTCACCAGTTCACGAACCAACCGACGGAGCAGATCATTCTTCAAAGCAAGTTCTTCCGCTGACTTACGAATCACATTTTCACGCTTCAAATTCAGCACATTCAATGCCTCCTCATTAATAAACAGAATCTGCCGGTCCATATTTAAACCGATCACCGGATCATCTATGCTGTTCACAATCGCTTCGATAAATTTCTTGGCGGAGAGAATATCCGAAAGAGTGCTGGCACGATATTCGGTCAACCGTTCCGCCATTCGATTAAAGCTATCGGCAACTTCGCGAAATTCCTCATTCTTATCCATATTCAAGCGCTTTTCGTAATTATGATCGGCTATTTCAAGAATCCCCTCTTTCAGTTCTTTTATCGGTTTACTAATGCTCCGGGGAAGCCAATAAAGCAACACAAGTCCGGTCAGGATACAGATGCTGCCGGTAATGGAAATCCATAGTAATGCACGTTCCAGTCCGGGCATAGCAGCAGGGCTATCCGGTTCCGTTGCCGTTAGAATTTGAAGATTTACAACCGAAAGAGTTACCAGCAGAATAATCATTCCGGCCAACATTCCAATACCAAGAATCAGTTTCGTTTTAATATTCATAACGTTCATACGATTAATATTATGCAAGTATAATCAAATCTACATTAGCTCGTGACAAATTATTCAAAAACTTTCGATATCCCAGTATGGAACAGATAGCATACGGCAATTTCAGGTCAGGGCTACCCATACATACAGTGGATATCTGCTTCTCTTTACAAACCTCCACAATGCTCCCCAGAATATCTCTAGACTGTACCTGAACAACCTCCCCTCCCAACTCTGTCACCAGTTTAAAATGATTCAGCAGATAACGCTGTCTCGCCAGACCAATTCTATCCATGCTCTCTTTCGGTGTCTGAACATACAGGGCGATAAAAGTAGTATTGTACCGGGTTGCCAACTTTGCCGCCTTCCTGATAATTCTCCGCGGTGTTTTCTCGTGACTGCTGATACAAGCCATAAACTTTTCATGTCTTAACCCGACAGCCACTCCCATTACAACCTCATTCTCCACCTTCTTCTCCACCCTCAATGCAACTTCCTTCAAAGCCAACTCGCGCAATTGCAGAATATTCTCAGTTCGAAAGAAATTGTCCAATGCTGTCTGAATCTTTTCCGGACGATATATCTTTCCGGCTTTCAAACGGGCAATCAACTCCTCTGCCGTCAAGTCAATATTCACCACTTCATCCGCTTCCTGAAGAACACTGTCGGGTACCCGTTCTTTCACTTCGATACCTGTAATCTCCTGTACTTCTTCGTTCACACTCTCAATGTGTTGAATATTAATTGCCGAAATCACATTGATTCCCTCGTCCAGCAAAGCCATTACATCCTGCCAACGCTTTTCGTTCAGACTGCCCTCCACATTCGTGTGTGCCAACTCGTCCACAATGACAATTTCCGGATGAATACGGATAATTGTATCTAGGTCCATCTCTTCCAGTTCTTTTCCCTTATAGAAAATCTTACGCCGCGAAATGACAGGGAGCCCTTGCAGCATCGCCTCGGTTCCGACACGTCCGTGAGTTTCAACATAGCCGATTTGCACGTCCACTCCATTCTCCAGCAGTTCATGTGCTTCCTGAAGCATACGATAAGACTTTCCCACACCGGCTATCATACCGATATAGATTTTAAACTTACCCCGGTGGGATCTCTTAATCAGATCCAAGAAATGCTGTACACTTTGTTCTCTATCATCCATCTTTATCTGTTTTTTAAAACATTCTAACCCGTGACAATCATCACGATCATCACGGGTTCACACACTAATAATTCATGAGTTAATTTAATTTATGGTTTTAAAGTTACGCCAAATACTAAATGGGCGTCCTCCATACGTGGATTCCATATAGCCTGTACAAATATAGGTAATGAAAATCTCTCATTAAAATTCAGCGCTTTCGTTGCTTTCAAAGCAAAGTTCGTTACTGCAAAACCATTCACATTATACTGCGGAGTTTCATAAGGAACCATGCCACAAGTAGCATTCAAATCAACTCCTTTCACACTAAACGGATAATTCAACTCCACATACGAAGAATACGCCTGTTTATCTTCGCCTTTATCATTTATCTTTCTGTCGGCACCCGCAAACATTGTATACCACGTAATGGACAAGGGGAATTTTTCAACAGGAAGCGTATAAGATAATCCCGCTTCAAAATGATGTCCTGTATCTCCACTCTTGAAATGGAAATAGTTACCGGCCCCCTGTCCATCCCACCAAAGAGTCGCAACAGAAAGCACCGGTCCTGTTTCACCAAACTTATAAGCCGCAGTCAGGTCTATTTCTTTATTACTTTCACTCAAACTAGTTGATCCCCATGCAGTAAGAGAAAAATTGCCCGCGCTGAATCCTAAAGTCGGCTGGAAGGAGGCTGCGCCACCCTGATAGATACCACGCCATACATACGAACTTACAAAATCACCTTGTATGGTAAACTCCTGCGCCTTCACACTAGTTGCTCCCAACATACATACGGCTGCCACAGCCATTGTTCTCAAAATACTCTTTTTGCTTAAAAAACTTTTCATACTTTTATTATCTAATCCAGATTCTCACTTACTTACCACTTTTTTCTTCCAACGCTATGTTTAATTTCAACACATTCACTTTTTCTGTCCCCAAAAATCCCAATAACGGTTTTTCTATACTCTCGTCAACTATTGACTTCACCTGTTCCTCCCTCAATCCACGAGCCTGTGCAACTCTTTTTACCTGTACATACGCACATTGGGGAGTGATATTCGGGTCGAGTCCTGAACCACTTGCCGTCACCATTTCCGCCGGTACCTCTTTACGACTCAAGTAAGGATGATGAACGAGGAACGTATCGATACGCGCTTTTACTTCGTCCAAGTATTCCTGATTCGTAGGTCCTTTGTTGCTACCGGCTGAACTTGTCGCATCATACCCGTCGCCCGCACAGGAAGGGCGTCCCCAGAAGTAAATATCCTTTGTAAACATCTGACCGACATTCGCCGCTCCCACTACTTTTCCGTTTAGTGTGACTACTTCGGCATTTCCCTTGTTAGGACCTGCAACCTGTGCAAACAGCCACAAGAAAAGGATATAGAACACGGAGAAAAAGACACAAAAAGCAAGTGTTATTTTTAAAGACTTCAATAAAGTTTTCATTGCTATTGTTTTTTAATTAAAAGAATAAACCTACTAATAAATCAATCAATTTAATACCGACAAAAGGAACAATCACACCGCCCACACCATAAATCAACAAATTGCGGCGGAGTAAGGCACTTGCGCCAATCGGCTTGTATTGTACGCCACGCAAAGCCAGCGGAATCAAAATCGGAATAATAATCGCGTTGAAGATTACTGCCGAAAGGATAGCGCTTTCAGGACTATGCAGATTCATAATGTTCAGCGCGGCCAATTCGGGAATAGCTACCATAAACAAAGCCGGAACGATAGCGAAATACTTGGCCACGTCATTAGCAATAGAGAAGGTAGTCAATGTGCCACGAGTCATCAGCAGTTGCTTGCCTATTTCCACAATTTCAATTAGCTTTGTCGGGTCGTTGTCCAAATCCACCATATTACCGGCTTCCTTCGCCGCTTGTGTACCGCTATTCATCGCTACCCCTACATTTGCCTGTGCCAACGCAGGAGCATCATTCGTTCCGTCTCCCATCATTGCAACCAATTTCCCGGCCTGCTGCTCCTTCTTGATATATTCCATTTTATCTTCCGGCCTAGCTTCAGCAATAAAATCATCTACTCCAGCTTTTTCAGCAATATATTTTGCTGTCAACGGGTTGTCACCGGTCACCATAACCGTCTTCACACCCATTTTGCGCAAACGTTCGAAACGCTCCTGAATACCCGGTTTGATAATATCCTGCAATTCAATAACGCCTACTACTTCCCGATTGACACATACCACCAACGGTGTACCGCCATTACTTGATATAGTAGAAATTATCTTTTCCACCTCTTTCGGGAATTTATTTCCGGCACTCTCGACCATCTTACGGATAGCATCAAATGCCCCCTTACGGATCTGTGTTCCGTCAGCCAAATCGACACCGGAACATTTTGTCTCAGCAGTAAACTTAATCATGCGTGCCCCAGCCGTATTCAGGTTACGCATACGGATACCCGATTCACGTCCCAACTCCACTATTGACTTTCCTTCCGGAGTTTCATCGGACAGGGAAGACAACAGACAGTTTTCTACAAAACGGTGCAAATCAACGCCCGGTGCCGTGTGGAAGTGAGTGGCCTTACGATTACCGATCGTAATTGTACCAGTCTTGTCCAACAGCAACGTATCAATATCACCGGCAGTCTCTACTGCTTTTCCGGATTTTGTAATCACATTCGCACGAAGTGCACGGTCCATACCGGCAATACCGATTGCCGAGAGAAGCCCGCCGATCGTTGTCGGAATCAGGCAGACAAACAAAGAGATAAGTGAAGCAATGGTGATGACCGTATTACTATAATCGGCAAATGGTTTCAAGGTAACACACACAATGACGAAAACGAGCGTAAAACCTGCCAACAAAATAGTCAACGCTATCTCATTCGGGGTTTTCTGACGTGATGCACCTTCTACAAGCGCAATCATCTTGTCGAGAAAACTTTCTCCCGGCTGAGTAGTCACCATTACTTTTATACGATCGGATAATACTTTCGTTCCTCCCGTAACCGAACTCTTATCTCCGCCAGCCTCACGGATTACCGGAGCAGACTCACCGGTGATCGCACTCTCATCGATAGAAGCCAGTCCTTCAATAATCTCACCATCCGACGGAATCACATCTCCGGCCTCACAAACAAATACATCCCCTTTCTTCAATTGCGAAGAACTTACGGTAATAATTTTATTACCTTCTACTTTTTTTGCCGGTGTTTCTTCACGAGTCTTACGCAAACTGTCGGCTTGTGCCTTACCACGCGCTTCGGCGATAGCTTCGGCAAAATTGGCAAACAGCAATGTTACAAACAGAATGACAAACACAGCGATATTGTAGCCAAACGACCCCTGTGAAGCGTTTACAATAGAGTAGAGCGTCACGAAGAACATCACCGCCGTAGCCACTTCTACTGTAAACATAATCGGATTCTTTATCATCATCCGCGGATTCAGTTTCACGAATGACTGTTTCAAACTTTCTATCACTTGCTCCTTTTGAAACAAAGAAGCTGATTTATTATCTTTCATATCTATTACAAACTTAAATGTTCAGCAATCGTACTCAATGCATGTACCGGGAAGAACGACAAGGCGGCAACAATGAAGATAACGGCAAATGTCATTACCCCAAACGTCAACGTATCGGTTTTTAATGTTCCGGCACTTTCCGGAATAAACTTCTTCTGCGCAAGCAAACCGGCAATGGCAACTTGTCCCACAATAGGAATGAAACGACTAAGAATCAATACAATACCACATGTCCAGTTCCAGAAATAAGTATTATCACCCAAACCCTCGAAACCAGAACCGTTATTGGCAGCCGAAGAAGTGTATTCATAAAGCTGCTCACTCAGACCGTGGAATCCGGGATTATTCAACCAACCGCCTTCACTTTCCACAAATTCAGGATAATGCGCATAAATATAACTGGAGATGGCTGTAAATACCAAAATTACAAACGGATGAAGCAAGGCTACAATCGTAGCGATTTTCATTTCACGGGCTTCCACTTTTTTACCTAAGAACTCCGGTGTACGTCCTACCATCAGACCACTGATAAATACTGCTATAATAATGAATGTATAGTAGTTCATCCATCCCACACCGACACCACCAAACCAAGTATTAATCTGCATATTCAGCATTTCCATCATACCGGACAAAGGCATAGTGGAGTCATGCATACCATTGACAGAACCATTGGAAGTCACCGTAGTCGTAATACTCCAAAGAGCTGTTGCACCAGCTCCCAAACGGACTTCTTTGCCTTCCATTGCACCATTATCCTGCGCAATGCCCAATTCATCGATACGCGGATTCCCCCCCATTTCCTGGCTGACATTAATGCAGACGCCTACCAGATAAGCAAAAAGCATGACTCCGAATATGCTATATCCCAATTTCTTCCTGCGGGTATAAAATCCCAGTGCAAACACCATTGCCATCGGGATAATCAGGATGGACCAGCATTCCGCCATATTGGTAAGATAAGTCGGGTTTTCCAACGGATGAGAGGAGTTTACACCAAAATAACCACCACCATTTGTACCCAATTGTTTAATAGGAACAATCGCAGCCGTAGGACCTTGGGAAACCATCTGCTCCTGACCTTCAAGAGTCGTGACTTTCATCTTGCCGTCAAATCCCATCGGAGTCCCTTGGAGAATCAGGATAAAACCTACAACCAGAGAAAGAGGCAATAAAATACGTGTGCAGCTAACTACAAGGAATTGCCAAAAGTTACCAATTGTTTTTGTTGTTTTTGCAGCAATACTTTTCATGATACCTGCCATAGCAGCCATACCCGTTGCAGCAGTAATAAACTGGAAAAGCATGATGACGAACAATTGTGTAAAATAAGTCAATCCGCTCTCGCCGCTATAATGCTGTAAGTTACAGTTAACCATGAAACTAATACACGTATTGAACGCCTGATCAGGAGTCTGCGGACCGTTACCGTCCGGATTTAAAGGCAGCCAACCTTGTGAAACCAAAAGCACCATTCCCCAGAAAAACCAAAAAGCATTCAATATCAATAATGCTTTCAGGAATTGTTTCCAGTTCATCTCTTCGTCAGGATTGATTCCACAAACTTTATAGATAACTCTTTCGACAGGAGCCATAAAATCTGACCAGGTCTTTTCTCCTTTATAGACCTTGGCAATGTATTTTCCCAATGGATAAGCCAGAATCACCATCAAAGCAATCTGAACAACCACGCCTAAAATTTCTGTATTCATATACTTTTTACCTTAAACTGTGTGTGTTACTTTAAAACTTCTCGGGTTTGACGAGTACATACATCAAATAACCGAAGATCGCAATACCTAATACAAATAATACTGTGTACATAATCAATTCTCCTCCTTTTTTTAAATATTCTCAAACCAGTCTACACATTTCCAGAATAACCAGAAACAGGCGAAGCCGCTTAACAGGCAGAAAATAAATGATAATGTAATTTCCATGTTTTTTCTTTTAAGTGATTATTATTAGTTTTACTTGCCAGTCTTTATGCCAAATGCGTGCCACAAAAGCAAGAAAACACATAACATGCTAATATACAGAAAGTTATAAACATCTCACAGAATATCTATCCTTACAAGAAACCCTTCCATTTTGAAAAAGGCATTCTATTTTGAAAAGGTTAGTACTTTTCGGCAATTTCTGAAAGAGAAAAAACAAAGGATTTTTCAAATTGGAAGGTTATTTCCATTTTGGGAAGGTAGAATATATAAGAAGCTTTTTATAACCTACTGAAAACAAGCGGCTAACCACTCTTATACAATAATTGGTATACGCTTTGCCTATAAACAGATATGAAACTTTATATTATATCAAACAGATTACCTGTCAAAGCAGCCGGTTCAAATGGAACATTCGTCTTTTCACGCAGTGAAGGCGGGCTGGCAACAGGTTTGGATTCTCTCCAAACTTCTTATGAGAAACATTGGATAGGGTGGCCCGGCGTATGTACAGACAACGAAAAAGACCGTCAAGAAATGAATGAGAAGTTACAGGAAATGAATTTTCACCCGGTCTTCTTATCGGAAAAACAGATTCAGAACTATTACGAAGGATATAGCAATAGTACCCTCTGGCCTTTATGCCACTATTTTTACGCCTATACCTTATATAAAAAATGTTTTTGGCACTCCTATCAGCAGGTCAACCAACTTTTCTGCGATGAAATTTGCCGGCTGATACGTCCCGGAGACAAGGTGTGGATACAAGACTATCAACTGATGTTACTTCCCGGTATGTTGCGAAAAATATATCCGGAACTCTGCATTGGCTATTTCCACCATATCCCGTTCCCGTCCTACGAGCTTTTCCGTATCCTGCCGGAACGTGCCGAAATACTGAAAGGCTTACTGGGTGCAGACTTTATCGCCTTTCATACTCATGACTATATGCGCCACTTCGTTAGCACCGTAGAACGTGTCCTTCATCTTGACTTCAATCTGGATGAACTACAAACCGGTAATCGTGTAGTGAGAGTAGACGCACTACCAATGGGGATTAACTATGAGCTTTACCATAAAGCCTCGGAAAACGAAAAGGTACACCAAGCTATTGACCGCACCCGAAAACTTTTCGGCAAACACAAGTTAATCCTGTCGGTAGACAGGCTGGATTATAGTAAAGGAATATTGCACCGCCTACATGGCTTCTCCACTTTTCTCGAACGTCATCCCGAATATCATGGCAAAGTGACTCTGGCAATGGTCATTGTCCCCTCACGCGACCATGTAGGCAGTTATGCAGAATTAAAAACAAAAATCGATGAAGAGATAGGTTCCATTAACGGACACTACTCCACAATGGACTGGACCCCTGTCTGCTACTTCTACCATGGCTTCTCGCTGGAAGAACTGACCGCCATGTATTATGTTGCCGACGTTGCTTTGATCAGCCCGCTACGTGACGGCATGAACCTGGTAGCCAAAGAATATGTAGCCGCCAAATGCGATCACCCGGGTGTGCTTATCCTCAGCGAAATGGCAGGTGCCGCCGTAGAATTAACAGATGCTATCCAAATCAACCCGAACGATACGGAACAGATAGAGCACGCCATCTGCCAGGCACTTGAAATGCCCGAAGAAGATCAAAGGGCACGTTTACAACGAATGCAAGCCATTTTATCCGTACAAACTGTCAATAAATGGGCTGCCGACTTCATCAACGGACTGAATACGACGTGTATCCAAAATGATACGCTACGGAAAAAACGTATCGTGCCCACCACTATCGCCCAAATCAAGCTCAAGTACAATCAGGCAAAACAACGCCTGATATTGCTGGATTACGACGGTACACTGACAGCACTCAAGCCACGTCCCGAAGATGCCAAACCTACACCTGAACTTATTTCTATCCTACAACAATTAGCCAGTGATCCCGCCAATCATATAGTCATCAATAGCGGGCGGGATCACTTTATTCTGGAAAAGTGGTTTGGCCTCCTTCCCGTATCTATGGCTGCCGAACACGGAGCATTCTATAAAGAAAACGGGGTTTGGCACAAAAAGATTAAGAAGACAGAATGGGGGACAGGACTTCTTTCTATCCTGCAAATGTTTGTAGACAGAACTCCCCGTTCACATCTGGAAATAAAGGAGACAGCATTAGCATGGCATTACCGAGAAAGCGACGCATGGCTCGGCACACTGAGAGCACAGCAACTCGTCAATGCACTGGTTTCGATCTGTACTCGGCAAAAACTGCAAATTCTACAAGGGAACAAAGTGGTTGAAGTCAAATCACCGGATTGCAACAAAGGCTCGGAAGTAGAGCGTTTGCTGGCTAACAGACGTTATGATTTCGTTATGGCAATGGGAGATGACACAACGGACGAAGATATGTTCCAAGCTCTTCCGGCCAAAGCGGTCACCATTAAGATAGGCAACGTATCAAAAGCAGCCAACTACAATCTGCCCGCACAATCTGATGTACTTCCTTTCCTGCAATCCATGCTGAGAAAGCAAAAAAACACCGACACAACGAAAAGCTATGTCAGAAACCGCCTGACTTCCGCTTTCAGCTTTTTCAGAGACTTATTGAAAACTAAATAAAAACAAGCGTTATGAACAATCAGAATTATGGAGTGATAGGTAATTGCCGCACGTCCACCCTCGTTTCACAAACAGAAGCCCTCTCTTTTATTTTTTTCATAGTAATCATCCTGCAAAGTTTATAAACAGATGAAGCCCCTCCGGTATTTCTACTGAAGGGGCTTCATAAAAAACGGCGGCTACCTACTCTCCCACTGTTACGCAGTACCATCGGCGTGACGAGGCTTAACTTCTCTGTTCGGAATGGGAAGAGGTGGAACCCTCGTGCTATAACCACCTGAAAAAGGTTATGACATGACGAAAAGTAAAATGAAAGACATTTGACAAGCTAAACGTATATAACAACCGTCCCGCAGAAAGAAAGTGGACGGGCAATTAGTAATGCTCGGCTATGATGTTACCACCTGTACACCTGCATCCTATCAACGTCATCGTCTTTGACGACCCTAAGAAATCTAATCTTGTGGCTGGCTTCGTACTTAGATGCTTTCAGCACTTATCCAATCCCGACTTAGATACCCAGCAATGCACCTGGCGGCACAACTGGTAAACCAGAGGTCAGTCCAACACGGTCCTCTCGTACTAGTGTCAGAGCCACGCAAATTTCATACGCCCACGATAGATAGAGACCGAACTGTCTCACGACGTTCTGAACCCAGCTCGCGTGCCACTTTAATGGGCGAACAGCCCAACCCTTGGGACCTTCTCCAGCCCCAGGATGTGACGAGCCGACATCGAGGTGCCAAACCCCTCCGTCGATATGAGCTCTTGGGAGGGATCAGCCTGTTATCCCCGGAGTACCTTTTATCCTTTGAGCGATGTCCCTTCCATGCGGAAACACCGGATCACTATGCTCTAGTTTCCTACCTGATCGACTTGTATGTCTCCCAGTCAAGCGCCCTTATGCCATTACACTCTACGGACGGTTACCAATCGTCCTGAGGGCACCTTTAGAAGCCTCCGTTACACTTTTGGAGGCGACCACCCCAGTCAAACTACCCACCAAACAGTGTCCCCGTTACAACGGGTTAGAACTCAAATAATCAAAGGGCCGTATTTCAACAGCGACTCCACACAAACTGGCGTCTGCGCTTCAAAGTCTCCGGCCTATCCTACACATCAATTACCCAAATTCAATGTTAAGCTATAGTAAAGGTTCACGGGGTCTTTTCGTCCCATCGCGGGTAATCGGCATCTTCACCGATACTACAATTTCACTGAGCTCACGGTTGAGACAGTGTCCAGATCATTACACCATTCGTGCAGGTCGGAACTTACCCGACAAGGAATTTCGCTACCTTAGGACCGTTATAGTTACGGCCGCCGTTTACTGGGGCTTCAATTCAATGCTTCTCTTGCGATGACATCTCCTCTTAACCTTCCAGCACCGGGCAGGTGTCAGGCTGTATACGTGATCTTTCAATTTGGCACAGCCCTGTGTTTTTGTTAAACAGTTGCCTGGACCTATTCTCTGCGCCCAACTCTCGTTGGGACCCTTTATCCCGAAGTTACAGGGTCAATTTGCCTAGTTCCTTAACCGTGAATCACTCAAGCGCCTTAGTATATTCAACCCGACTACGTGTGTCCGTTTGCGGTACGGGTACCTCAAGGATTAAGTTTAGCGGATTTTCTCGGGAGTATGTTTACACGCACTATTACCGTTTCCCGAAGGAATTGGTATACTATCAGGTTCGACTCTCGTGGTGGATTTGCCTGCCACAATCAACATCTACACCCTTCAACGGACTATTCCGTCAGTCCGCGGCGTTGTCACGACTCCGTCTCCACGTCACTCCTTAAGGTAGTACAGGAATATTAACCTGTTCTGCCATCGGCCTCACCGTTCGGCTGAGCCTTAGGACCCGACTAACCCTGATCCGATTAGCGTTGATCAGGAAACCTTAGTCTTTCGGCGAGGGGGTTTCTCACCCCCTTTATCGTTACTTATACCTACATTTGCTTTTCCACACGCTCCAGCAAAGCTCACGCTTCACCTTCGACGCGGAGTGGAATGCTCCCCTACCGATCATTAATGATCCCATAGCTTCGGTAAGATACTTAATGCCCGATTATTATCCACGCCAAACTCCTCGACTAGTGAGCTGTTACGCACTCTTTAAATGAATGGCTGCTTCCAAGCCAACATCCTAGCTGTCTTAGCAATCTGACTTCGTTAGTTCAACTTAGTATCTATTTCGGGACCTTAGCTGATGGTCCGGATTCTTCTCCTTTAGGACATGGACCTTAGCACCCATGCCCTCACTCCTGTGATAGAACTAATGCGCATTCGGAGTTTATCAAGACTTGATAGGCGGTGAAGCCCTCGCATCTTATCAGTCGCTCTACCTCACATTAGTAACTCACAAGGCTGCACCTAAATGCATTTCGGGGAGTACGAGCTATCTCCAAGTTTGATTAGCCTTTCACCCCCACCCTCAGCTCATCCGGAAGCTTTTCAACGCTTATCGGTTCGGTCCTCCAGTTAGTGTTACCTAACCTTCAACCTGGCCAAGGGTAGATCACTTGGTTTCGCGTCTACTCCTTCCGACTTATCGCCCTGTTCAGACTCGCTTTCGCTTCGGCTACGGATCTCTAGATCCTTAACCTTGCCGGAAAAAGTAACTCGTAGGTTCATTATGCAAAAGGCACGCCGTCACAGCATAAGCTGCTCCGACCGCTTGTAGGCGCATGGTTTCAGGGACTATTTCACTCTTCTATTCGAAGTGCTTTTCACCTTTCCTTCACAGTACTGGTTCGCTATCGGTCTCTCGGGAGTATTTAGCCTTACCGGATGGTCCCGGCTGGTTCACGCAAGATTCCTCGTGTCCCGCGCTACTCAGGATACCACTACGCTTCGTTCAGCTTCGAATACCGGACTATCACCGTCTATGGTTTCATTTTCCAAAGAATTCTTCTCACTGAATGTCTTGCGACAACGTGGTCCTACAACCCCAATATTGCCGTAACAACATTGGTTTGGGCTAATCCCCGTTCGCTCGCCACTACTTGGGGAATCATTATTATTTTCTTTTCCTGCAGGTACTAAGATGTTTCAGTTCCCTGCGTTAGCCTCCTGCCAAGCAGGATGACATT
The DNA here is from genome assembly GCF_002222615.2 of Bacteroides caccae. Taxonomy (NCBI): domain Bacteria; kingdom Pseudomonadati; phylum Bacteroidota; class Bacteroidia; order Bacteroidales; family Bacteroidaceae; genus Bacteroides; species Bacteroides caccae. The sequence continues at coordinate 250,211 of NZ_CP022412.2, forward strand.
CCTTCAGAATGTCGGGTTGTCCCATTCGGAAATCTTCGGATCAAAGGTTATTTGCACCTACCCGAAGCTTATCGCAGCTTATCACGTCCTTCATCGCCTCCGAGAGCCAAGGCATCCGCCATGCGCCCTTGCTTACTTTCTTTCAAACTGACTGCTCCGAAAACTATCCATTACTGAAATGGGAAAATATCGGAGAGAGTACGGTTTGATATATACTTTTAGCTCTTTACTTTTATTTTACTTTTTGTACATCATGTCAAAGATCGTTTCCCATTGCTGGGGATGTGGAGAATAACGGATTCGAACCGTTGACCCTCTGCGTGCAAGGCAGATGCTCTAGCCAGCTGAGCTAATCCCCCGTAAGAGTCGTTTCGGAGTAGTCCCAGGCAGAGTTGAACTGCCGACCTCTACATTATCAGTGTAGCGCTCTAACCAACTGAGCTATAGGACTAGTTCAACCGTGTCTGTCTTTAGACTCGGCTTCTGTTTTCTCTTGTTTATCTCTATCTATATTACTATAGATGGTTGATCTATATATTATAAATAAACAAGTACCAGTAGTACAATCGAAACAGAACCCGGTTCAATATTCCCCTAAAGGAAATGAACCATGAAGTCATTGTAACGACATCGCTCCAGAAAGGAGGTGTTCCAGCCGCACCTTCCGGTACGGCTACCTTGTTACGACTTAGCCCCAATTACCAGTTTTACCCTAGGACGCTCCTTGCGGTTACGTACTTCAGGTACCCCCGGCTTTCATGGCTTGACGGGCGGTGTGTACAAGGCCCGGGAACGTATTCACCGCGCCATGGCTGATGCGCGATTACTAGCGAATCCAGCTTCACGAAGTCGGGTTGCAGACTTCGATCCGAACTGAGAGAGGTTTTTGGGATTGGCATCCTGTCACCAGGTAGCGGCCTTCTGTACCCCCCATTGTAACACGTGTGTAGCCCCGGACGTAAGGGCCGTGCTGATTTGACGTCATCCCCACCTTCCTCACATCTTACGACGGCAGTCTCTCCAGAGTCCTCAGCATGACCTGTTAGTAACTGAAGATAAGGGTTGCGCTCGTTATGGCACTTAAGCCGACACCTCACGGCACGAGCTGACGACAACCATGCAGCACCTTCACAAATGCCTTGCGGCGTATGGGTTTCCCCATAATTCATTTGCAATTTAAGCCCGGGTAAGGTTCCTCGCGTATCATCGAATTAAACCACATGTTCCTCCGCTTGTGCGGGCCCCCGTCAATTCCTTTGAGTTTCACCGTTGCCGGCGTACTCCCCAGGTGGAATACTTAATGCTTTCGCTTGGCCGCTTACTGTATATCGCAAACAGCGAGTATTCATCGTTTACTGTGTGGACTACCAGGGTATCTAATCCTGTTTGATACCCACACTTTCGAGCATCAGCGTCAGTTACACTCCAGTGAGCTGCCTTCGCAATCGGAGTTCTTCGTGATATCTAAGCATTTCACCGCTACACCACGAATTCCGCCCACCTCTACTGCACTCAAGACTGCCAGTATCAACTGCAATTTTACGGTTGAGCCGCAAACTTTCACAACTGACTTAACAATCCGCCTACGCTCCCTTTAAACCCAATAAATCCGGATAACGCTCGGATCCTCCGTATTACCGCGGCTGCTGGCACGGAGTTAGCCGATCCTTATTCATATGGTACATACAAAAGTCCACACGTGGACCACTTTATTCCCATATAAAAGAAGTTTACAACCCATAGGGCAGTCATCCTTCACGCTACTTGGCTGGTTCAGACTCGCGTCCATTGACCAATATTCCTCACTGCTGCCTCCCGTAGGAGTTTGGACCGTGTCTCAGTTCCAATGTGGGGGACCTTCCTCTCAGAACCCCTATCCATCGTAGTCTTGGTGGGCCGTTACCCCCCCAACAAACTAATGGAACGCATCCCCATCTCATACCGAATTTCTTTAATATAAAACCCATGCGGGAAATATATGCTATCGGATATTAATCTTTCTTTCGAAAGGCTATCCCCGAGTATGAGGTAGGTTGGATACGTGTTACTCACCCGTGCGCCGGTCGCCAGCTTTGGTTTGCAAGCAAACCAAACTGATGCCCCTCGACTTGCATGTGTTAAGCCTGTAGCTAGCGTTCATCCTGAGCCAGGATCAAACTCTTCATTGTAAAAGTATTTTTTAATCGGCATGTGCCGGTTATAGCTCTGTTCAGGATGCCGTACAATTTATTGACTTCATTCTAAATACCTGTATCTATTACATATAGATAAACATAAATAACAGATTGTATTGACGGTTCTATCTTTTCTTGTACTACTTGTATTGTTTATCAATATTTCAAAGAACTTGTCGCTTCCGTTTCAAAAGCGGGTGCAAAGGTAAGAGGTTTATTTTTAACTACCAAACTTTTTCGGAAGTTTTTTTTTCAGTTTTTCTTTTTATCCGTTTCTCAGACTCTCTATGCGAAAGGGAAAGAATAAATAGAAAGAAGAACAAGCAAAACACCTTTTCTTTGCGAATCGGACTGCAAAGATAAGAACTTTTTTATTTATATTCCAAAACTTTTCGGAAGTTTTTTTGTTCTTGAGTCAAGCAGTCCTGCGCTTTGTCACTAAGTCATTTTCATCAAGGCTTTCTTCTCTCGGAAAGCGGGTGCAAAAGTACTCCCTTTCAGGATACAAAACAAATATATATCACTCTTTTTTCTGATTATTTTTTTATAATCTGACTAACTTGCTGATTGATAGGCTGCTTCAAGAACACCGCCGTTTCTATACAAGAAGCTACGAAGGGAAGAATACAAAACTATACACATTATTATATTTAAACGAGGGAGGAAAGCACTAAACAAAGAAACAAGTAATGCAGGCAGATTTATTCGGTACTAAAAAAAACAGGCCGGATATAAAAAGCGGGGAATTACCCATTCCGACATTTACATACCACCTACCCCTGAGGGGAATCATCCTTCCGGAAGGAGGAGAATAACGGATAATCGAAAAGACATGCTGTTCGTTCCACTACAGTGAACAGGACAGGACACTTCAGTGGAAAGAACCGGCCACCGGAGTGAAAAAGCCCGGGTACCGGAGTGGAACAAAAGAGACGATAGGGGAAAAGCACAAGGAGAAAGACGTAAAAAACATGAGCATAGCATATGGTATTAAAGGGAAGACTGCAGAAGAAGAGAAAGCATATAGCAAGAGAAAAATATGGAGTAGAGAGAAGAAAGAACAGGAAAGGGGGCTATGAGAAATAACTCAATTATGAGGGAAAAAACAGAAAAACTATGAGAAATAACTCCGTTCCTTTTTATTTCTCATAAATTAATTAATTGAGAATAAATTAGTTATATAAAAAATATGAGAATATGAGATATGAAATTGAAAAATCTTTTCTGGTAGAAAACTAAGTTCAAGTTATAAATGCGACACCTCCTAATTTTATAAATTGAATTCAGCAGCAAATAAAAGTGAAACAACTCATTTCCAGCGAGTCCCACTTAAGACTCATCAGCCCACGCCGTTTTGACAAGACAAGCCTTGTACAAAAAAGTAACGAAGGGACTGCCAAGCCCCGTGCCACAGCTAAACTTACAGTTAGTGACAGATACTGAAGACTTAGCTTCACATTTGCTAAGACTGATACTCCGGCAATACCCTTTAGAATGTTTAAAACATCTTCTTACAAAGCCTGGGTATAGCTTCTTTCAGCACTGCCGAAGGTACGTGGAAATTCTCTCTTAACTTCCTCTTTTTTCAGATTTTATATTCTTCTATCTTCCGATACAACGTAGTAAGCCCAATTTTCAGCAGACGGGCAGCTTCCGTCTTATTGCCTTTCGTATACTCCAACACTCGTGCAATATGTCTTTTTTCCATAGCTGCCAATTCAAAATTCCCGGCATTATCATCCGAGCATTCGTAATGATTGTTCTGAATCTCCAAAGGAAGGTCACATACATCCAACCGTCCGCCTTCACAGACAATCAGGCTGCGCTCAATCACATTCCTCAATTCACGGATATTGCCCTTCCAAGGTTGTTGTTCCAAGGCTTCCAGAAAAGCGGGAGTCATTTCGTTGACGGCATACGAAAGGCACTCGGAGAAACTTTTGGCAAAGGCAGTAGCCAAGATCTTAATATCGCCGGCACGTTCGCGAAGTGAAGGAAGATGCACCTGAAACACGGAAAGACGATAAAACAAGTCTTCACGGAAATGTCCCACCCTGATTTCTTCCTGCAAATTGCGGTTGGTGGCAGCGATGATACGCACGTTTACTCTTGTAGGTTTCGTGTCACCGATCTTTATATATTCGCCCGTTTCGAGGATACGCAATAGTTTGGCTTGCAGTTCAAAAGCCATTTCGCCTATTTCGTCCAGAAAGATAGTCCCATTGTTAGCTTCTTCAAAAAGCCCTTTCTTATCTTTCAATGCTCCGGTAAATGAACCGGCTCTGTGACCGAACATTTCACTCTCCAACAGTTCTTTGCTGAAAGAAGAACAGTTGACCGCTACGAAATTCTGTTTACTCCGTTTGCTGCTGTAATGTATGGCTTGCGCAAAGACTTCTTTTCCGGTTCCGGTTTCTCCGGTCAATAGTACCGGGACATCAGTCACCGAAACTTTCTGAGCCAGCAGTACGGCCTCTTTCAAAGCTTTCGATTCGCCCAAGATAGAATCAAACGAATACATCTGCCCCACCTTCTTTTCGAGTTTTTCGAGCCGGACATTCATTTTTGCTTTCTCTACGGCACGACTAATCAGCGGGATAATCTTGTTGTTATCATCGCCTTTGGTTATATAATCGAATGCACCGTTCTTGATAGCCTGTACCCCATCAGGAATATTGCCGTGGGCAGTAAGAAGAATCACTTCGACGTTAGGAGCTAACTTTTTAATGTTCAGCACCAAGTCTACCCCATTTCCATCAGGAAGAAAGACATCGCATAGCGCCACATCAGGCGATTGTGTCTCCAACTGTTTGAGAGCAGCCTTGCAGTCGCCGGCCTGACATACTTCATAGCCCTCCAGTCCCAGCATACGCGCCAACAGGCTACGAATCTGAACTTCATCGTCAATAACAAGAATTTTACTCATAATTTACCTATATTAAAAATAGAAGAATGAAAACAGGGTGCGCAAATATAAGTTTTTTCCGTGAATCCATGAACATTTCTTTCATACTGTTGTTATTTCCACAGGAAACTATTTACACCAAAAACAGAATATATGAAAGTTATTATCATCGGAGGTGTTGCAGGAGGAGCTACCACTGCCGCCCGAATCAGACGAGTAGACGAAGCCGCAGAAATTATCCTTCTGGAAAAAGGAAAGTATATATCTTATGCTAATTGCGGGCTGCCTTATTATATAGGAGGAGTGATTGAGGAACGAGAGAAATTATTCGTGCAGACTCCCGAAGCATTCTCCACACGATTTCGTGTTGACGTGCGTACGGAAAATGAAGTGATCTTCATCGACCGGAAAAGAAAAACCGTTACTGTCCGCCGCAGCAGCGAGGACACTTATCAGGAAAGTTACGACAAACTACTTATTTCCACCGGTGCCTCCCCCGTACGTCCTCCCCTGCCGGGAATCGACCTGAACGGAATCTTCACATTAAGAAATGTAGCGGACACGGACCGGATTAAAGAATATATCAATACCCATGCTCCCCGAAGAGCCGTTGTCATCGGAGCCGGATTTATCGGACTCGAAATGGCAGAAAACCTGCACGCACAAGGAGCAAAAGTTTCAATTGTAGAAATGGGAAATCAGGTAATGGCCCCCATTGATTTCTCCATGGCTTCGCTTGTTCACCAACATTTAATGGAAAAAGGAGTAAATCTGTATCTGGAACAAGCCGTAGCCTCTTTCGAAAGAGAAGGGAAAGGACTGAAAGTTATTTTCAAGAACGGACAGTCCGTTCCTGCCGATATTGTCATCCTATCTATCGGCGTGCGTCCGGAAACGAATCTGGCACGGGCTGCCGAACTGACAATCGGTGAAACCGGAGGCATCGCTGTGAATGACTATCTACAAACTTCCGATGAATCGATTTATGCGATCGGCGACGCTATCGAATTCCGCCACCCGATTACGGGCAAACCGTGGCTCAACTATCTGGCCGGACCTGCCAATCGACAGGGACGTATCGTAGCCGACAATATCCTAGGCGCCAAAATTCCTTATGAGGGATCGATCGGTACTTCAATCGCAAAAGTATTCGATCTGACGGTCGCTTCTACCGGTTTACCCGGCAAACGGTTGCGACAGGCAGAGATCGACTATATGTCTTCTACTATTCATCCTGCTTCGCACGCCGGTTATTATCCGAATGCCATGCCGATGAGTATCAAAATCACATTCGATAAAAAAACGGGAAGGTTGTACGGAGGACAGATTGTCGGTTATGACGGAGTAGACAAGCGGATTGACGAAATAGCGCTTGTGATAAAATATAAAGGTACAATCTACGACCTGATGAAAGTGGAACAGGCGTATGCTCCTCCGTTCTCGTCTGCCAAAGATCCGGTAGCTCTTGCAGGATACGTGGCGGAGGATATTATTTCCGGAAGAACACGACCTGCCTACTGGCGGGAATTGAGAGACATCGAAATGGAAAACAAATTCCTGCTGGATGTCCGCACACAGGATGAATTTTCATTGGGCACGCTGCCGGGAGCTGTGAATATTCCTTTGGACGAACTGAGGGACAGGATAGCCGAACTGCCGAAAGACAAGATGATTTATACATTCTGCGCCGTAGGATTGAGAGGGTATCTTGCTTACCGGATACTGACACAGCACGGATTTGAAAAAGTCCGTAATCTGTCGGGCGGACTAAAAACATATCGCGCTGCTACCGCTCCTATCATTATACACGAAGAAAATGATAATGAGACGGACGAGACAACAGTACGGCAAGAAGCAACGGTTCAGGCTAGCAAACCAGTTGCTCCTGTCGAAACAGCCAAGACTATCCGGGTAGACGCCTGCGGCCTACAATGTCCCGGCCCGATTTTAAAGATGAAGAAGACAATGGACATGCTCGCTTCGGGAGAACGCGTTGAAATCACTGCAACTGATCCGGGGTTCCCTCGTGACGCCGCCGCATGGTGCAATTCAACCGGTAACCAACTCGTTTCGAAAGAGTCTTCCGGAGGAAAATCTGTGATAGTTATTGAAAAGGGAGAACCAAAATCGTGCAACATTGTTACTTCTTGTGACAGCAAAGGAAAAACTTTCATCATGTTTAGTGATGATTTGGACAAAGCTTTAGCAACTTTTGTACTCGCAAATGGTGCAGCAGCTACCGGACAGAAGGTGACAATCTTCTTCACATTCTGGGGACTGAACGTTATCAAGAAGTTGCACAAGCCGAAAACCGAAAAAGATATCTTCGGAAAGATGTTCGGTATGATGCTGCCTTCCAGTTCCGGAAAGCTGAAACTCTCGAAGATGAGCATGGGCGGAATAGGGGGAAAAATGATGCGGTATATCATGAATAAGAAAGGAATAGATTCATTGGAATCCCTGCGTCAGCAAGCCTTAGAAAACGGAGTGGAATTTATTGCTTGTCAAATGTCAATGGACGTCATGGGAGTGAAACAAGAAGAACTCCTCGACGAAGTAACGGTAGGCGGCGTAGCAACGTATATGGAACGGGCGGATAACGCGAACGTGAATCTATTTATTTAAAAGATATGACTAATAAAATATATTCAAACAAAATATGAAAACAATATGTGCAATGCGCGAAGTGTTCAGAGCCATGTCGAGCTTTGAAACTGCATTTGAAAAAGTATACCGGATAACGTTGAATGAAGCGATGATATTATGCATCCTCAAAGACGCCACCGAGAGAATGACGGCAACTAACCTGTCGAAAAGTACAGATTTAAGTCCCTCACATACATCGAAAATGCTCCGGATACTGGAAGAAAAAGGATTGATTGTCAGGGAACTCGGCAACGAGGACCGCCGGCAAATGTACTTTCACCTGTCTTCAACAGGCAAACAACGGGTTAGCGAACTGGAAGTTGACAAGGTGGAAATGCCGGAACTGCTGAAACCTCTGTTTAAATAAACGGAATTTCAAGCAAGAATCTGTAAAGAATGAATGGTAAGCAAACTAGCTGTTGATGCGGCAAAGAGCTTACCTTTTTTATTGAATCCCGAAAAAGAAAGATGTTAATTTTCCGGCAAAATAATTTTTCACGCGAACCTTTTTATTTTTTTCTTGTTGTTTCTAGCAAAAGCCCCAAGGTACCAGGGCGATGATTTTATATAACCTAAACATTATAAAAGATATGAAGAAATTAATTCCTATTTTATTGGCGGTCTTTGCACTCGCTTCCTGCGAAAAAGACCCGGACATGGGTAAGCTGGATGACAACTATCTGGTATACACTAACCACGACGAGAAAGCTGACTTCAAAGTTCCTACATTCTATCTGGCAGACAAGATTCTGGTGATCTCCGATAGTAAAGAACCGGAATATCTCGAAGGAGAAGGCGCTGAACAAATTCTGGCAGCTTATACGGATAACATGATTGCCAGAGGTTATGCAGCAGCAACCAACAAAGAAAGCGCTGACTTGGGTATTCAGGTGAGCTACATCGCAAGTACTTATTATTTCACCAGTTATTCACAGCCTGAATGGTGGTGGGGTTATCCCGGTTACTGGGGGCCGAACTACTGGGGCGGAAACTGGGGTGGCGGCTGGTACTACCCGTACGCTGTGACTTACAGTTATAGTACCAACTCATTCCTGACAGAAATGGTGAACTTGAAAGCCGAACAAGGCGAAAGCAAAAAGCTGCCCATTGTATGGACTAGCTATCTGACCGGATTTGACACTGGATCCAAAGCTATCAACCGTACTCTTGCAGTAGAAGCTGTCAACCAGTCATTCGCTCAGTCACCTTATCTTACTAACAAATAAACAACTACAACTGTTATGAAAACAAGAAAAAATATATATTTCAAGGTAGTGGCCTTGGCGGTCATTGCTATCGCCTTCGCCATGCCGGCCAAGGCACAGCTATCAGACAACGGATATGCTAATATAGACTGGCAGTTCAATGCTCCGTTAAGCAATCATTTTGCCGACAAAGCAAGTGGTTGGGGAATGAACTTCGAAGGTGGTTACTTCGTGACTCCCAACATCGGTTTGGGACTTTTCCTGAACTATCACAGCAACCACGAATATGTAGGTCGCGAAACATTCAAAATGGCCGGTGGTGATGTCACTACCGATCAGCAACATACTATATTCCAGTTGCCTTTCGGTGCTGCCGCACGCTACCAATGGAATCGTGGCGGAGCCGTTCAACCCTACGTCAGTGCTAAATTAGGCGCTGAATATGCTAAAGTACGCTCTAACTTCAATATGCTCGAAGCAAGAGACAATAGCTGGGGATTCTACGCTTCTCCTGAAATCGGTATCAACGTATTCCCTTGGGTATACGGACCGGGTCTTCACTTTGCTTTATATTACAGCTATGGTACCAATAAGGCTGATGTACTGCATTACAGTGTAGACGGTTTGAGCAATTTCGGCTTCCGTCTGGGTCTGTCATTCTAAGCCCGGCAACAATCAGAATTACATTAATAATAAATAAGGAGTGCCCTTCTGCTATCATAAGCGGAAGGGCACTTTATTTTATACCTGTGTTCAGTGCGGAAGGATTACTTTTTCTTCATCGCATCATAAATCGCTTCCTGTATCCGCTCGCGTATGTGCAGCCTAATTAACTTGCGATTGGTAACATCCGGATAAATCCGGTTGCTAAGAAAGACATAAACCAGTTCGTTAACCGGGTCCACCCATGCGCACGTACCTGTAAATCCGGTATGGCCATAGACTTCTGCCGGAGCATCGGGAGCGCAGTTCCCTTTCTTCGAGTCTTCCCTATCCGGTTTATCAAATCCCAGTCCCCGCCGACTTATCTTTGAGACCGAAGTAGTGAACAACTGGCAAGTCTCTTTGCTCAAATAACGCCGGCCGTCTATTTCTCCCCCGTTCAATAACATCTGATATACACGGGCTACTTCGCGGGCAGTAGAGAATAATCCGGCATTGCCAGCCAATCCGCCGAAGAAAGCGGAAGCCTCATCATGCACGAATCCTTGCAGGGTATCTTTCCGCAAGAAGCGGTCGTTATTGGAAGGAATGACTTCCGACTTTGCCAGACGACGCAAAGGCAGGTAACCTGTACGCTCCAGTCCCAACGGTTCGTAAAACTCGCTTTGCAAGTATACTTCCATTGGCATTCCCGCAAGCTGTTCAACCAGCATTCCCAACAGGATAAATCCAATATCACTATATACATAACGTTTCTGCCCCAACGGCGCTTCCACAATTTTCTCTTCTATCACCTTGCGGAACGATCGGTTCAACCACAGATTATCACAGATTTGAATGGTATAATCCCCGGTTTTCGTTGGAGATACATATTCCTCCTTAAACTTGAAATTCGGATTTGCCCACGTATTTATTCCTATATTCACCGGATGCTGTGCATCTCTACGCGCACTGAACAAACGGCCTTTATAGCTATCCTTATCAATCACTTCCTGATAGAAAGGTAGCCAAGACGGCAGACCGGACTGATGATACAGGATCTCCTGAATCGTTATGTCCTTTTTATTGGTGCGCTGCAAAAACGGCAGATAATCCGAAATCTTATCTGTCAGGTTAAAGCGCCCCTTATCATAGAGTTTCATAACAGCAAGCAAGGTAGCCGTCGTTTTCGTAAGGGAGGCCAGGTCATAGATATCCGATGATTCGACGCGGGCACTTCCTTTTCCTGTATGTGTGCCGAAAGCTTTATCGACCATTACATGACCATTTTTCATAACTACTACCTGACAACCGGGATAGGCTCCTTGCCGGATACCGTCCAAAGCAACAGAATCAATCCGCTTCAACGACACAGATGAAAGGCCGTATTCTTCAGGTACAAAATGCAAAGGAGTTTTCGGAGTGATTGTCACCCCCGCACCTGTATGGAATAATCCGCCCAAACTCGCCGACAATCTTCCATCCGCAGTGGCTTTGGCAAATAAGACGTCCGCCACCTGACGCTGAATATCCGTATTGTGGCTATGCGCTAACACTACTGCCGAAGCATGGCTCACCGCGCGCTGAATCTGTAACATCATCTTGCCGGGGGTGAAGAAAAGATAGACAACCGGAGCATCGGGAGCAAACTTCGTAAAGAATGGCTGATAAGAAGCTAGGCGTTGTTCGCTGACAGCTACTACAACTCGTTTATAAATAGCTAATGAATCATATAATCGACGGTTTTCTTCTTCTGTCTGTTTCGGACGAAGGCGGAAACGAACCAGAGATGCATAACGTGTCATTTGCTTTGCTAATGCTTCCGTCTCACCCGGGTCGCCTACTTCGAGCAAAGCTATCTTCTGGTCTTTGTCCGTATGTAGCGGCAGTACATGATCTTTATTATTCAGAACGGTAATTGCCGCCAGGTTCAGCCGGCGCACCAAGTCGCGCGCCTGCGGGCTGTTCACCCGCTGCTCCAGGCCGGACAATTGCACGTACTTCTTTTTGCTAAGTCCCAGCGCATATTTGTAGGTCAGTACCTTGCGGCATTTACTTTCTATATCTTCCCGGCTCAGTTCGCCTTTTTCAACAGCTGCAAGCACAGCCGGCACTTCCGCCTTCAGATTACGTGGAGCCAGTACCATGTCATTACCCGCCTGCAATGCCTGCAAGCTGACATTCCCATTGCCCGATACGCCCCTCATGGCAAGCGCATCAGTAAAAATCAATCCTTTAAAAGCCAGTTCATCCGTCAATAAGTCGTATACGACATTGCGAGACAAAGAAGACGGGAGCCCGCCGATCGGCTCAATGACCGGGACTTGCAGATGTCCCACCATCATACCACCTACTCCGGCACGAATCGCTTCCTTAAAAGGATAGAGTTCGACACTGTCCAAACGTTCGCGCGTGAAGGGAAGTACGGGTAGAGCTTTATGCGAATCAACATCAGTATCTCCATGTCCGGGGAAGTGTTTGCACACAGACAATACTCCTCCTCCTTCCAGACCGGAAGCATAAGCGATTACCTTATCGGCAACTTGTATCGGATCTTCTCCGAAAGAACGGGTGTTGATTACCGGGTTCTTCGGGTTGATATTCACATCCGCCACCGGAGCAAAATTCACCTGCACACCTATCTGACGGCATTGTCGGGCTACTTCACGCCCGTATTCATAAATCAAGCGATTGTCACGAATGCATCCCAACACCATATTCCGTGGAAACACAGGTGTGCCGCGCAAACGCATCGCCAACCCCCATTCCCCGTCGAAAGTGATCATCACAGGAACTTTCGCCTGCCGTTGTGCCCGGTTGGTTAACTCAACCTGATTCTGCATCTTCCCACCGGAAAAGAGAAGCCCGCCGACTTTATAAGTATCAATAGCCTCACGCAATAACTCCAAATTTCGCTTGGTGTTTACCGGAGCAATGGTATAGATAAACAACTGGCCGACCTTTTCTTTAAAGGATAACTTATCCATCACCGAATCGACCCAATGCCGGCAATTCTTATCCTGCTGTGCTTTATATAAGAGCAAAGGTTCAACAGAAGCAGCATTCTGGGCCGGACTCGAAACGGATCCGGCTAAAATAAAAAATAAAACAACTAAGATAAAGGGAAATATTCTCATTTACGTTTCAAAGTCAAGTTGAGACGACCTACCCGAACTCCACTTTTTCCTGTGTGCATAACGGGTACCTCTTTTCCATCCACATTCTGATAATTCTCCGGTCCTTTCATAAAAGTGTGCGAGTGTCCGCCCCAAATTACATCGATATTCCGTGTTTTTGCAACCAACTCCCTATCCATTTGAATGCCTAGGTGAGACAGGCATACAACGAGGTCGCATCCCTTCTCTTTCAACAAGGCAGCTACCTTGTTCGACACTTCAATAGGATCTTCATAAACAACTCCGACGCATTTATTTGCCTGAATCAAACCTTCCGGTTTCGCTCCGAGTCCAAAGACACCGATTTTCAGCCCAAACCGTTTCAGAATAACGTATGGCTTTACCAAATCTTTCAGCACCGTAGCGTCCAGATTGTAATTGGAACAAACCACCGGAAATTTAGCCATTTTGAAGAGTAAAGCCATATTGTCCAGATCAAAATCGAATTCATGATTACCGATAGTCATGGCATCATATCCCATTTCGTTCATTAACTTGACTTCCACTTCGCCACGGAACATATTATAATAAGGCGTACCTTGTGAAATATCCCCGCAGTCGAACAGCAACACATTTTTATGCTCCTTGCGGAACTGGTCGAGGAAAGTGGCACGACGGACAAAACCGCCCTCGTCATAGTTACGGTCGCCTTTTTGATTTATAGGTTCGATGCGACTATGCACATCGCTTGTCTGCAAAATTATAATTTCTTTGGTATCCTGTGCATAAGTTGAAAAGCCGAAACACACTACAAGGCATACCCATAATGATAGCTGAAATCTCTTCATATCCTATATTTTTAGATTCTCCTTTTTACTTATTTTACGGTTATACGTCCGTCCAACTTCGACGTAATGATTTTGCCTTCCGCCGTTTGCTTCCGTACATAGTCCAAAAACAATCCGCGTAAAGTAGCATCTTCCGGGCATTCCCTTTTTTCAGCTTGCAGGAAAGCATCCATGCGTCCGTTTCCGTCTGCCAGATAGTCGATAGTAGCCACGGTATAAAGCTGGTCATCCACTACCGGTTTTCCACCGATCGTAGCATTCAGCAATTCTCCTTTTTTATTGATTTCCAAACGGATACCGCTTACACCTTCTCCATGTAAAGAAGCAATTGCTTTAAACAGACGTTTCATGTCCGTACCTTTCATCGTCAAGACGCACAATGAATTTTCAAAAGGAAGAATTTCAAAAACAGCACCTACCGTGATGTCTCCCTTAGGCAGGATATTACGTAATCCGCCCATATTGACCAGTCCCATATCCGCCGGTTTGCCCAACACTTGCGCGGCAGCTTCTTGCAGCACGCTTGCCACCAAATTAGAGAGCAAGCTTTCAGGGGTCCCCTTATCCATTTTCATTTCACTGGTACCGATGACTTCGTACATCATCGCGTCTACTTTATCCTTGTAGGGTTTTAATACGGTGGTCGCTTTTTTGTCAGGATTAGCATCCCAAGTAGAGTCAATCGTAATCATGTTGCCCTCCACCTTGGATATTTCATAGCGGGCGGTAGTTTCTTGTGCTGAACGACAGGAAGTAAACAGGAAGCATCCCGTCAAGCCTGCCACAGTCAGTAACTTTACATAAGTTCGTTTCATGCTCGTTGTTTTTTAGATATGCGACAAATATACAAAAAACATTTGGCTATCTGCCAAATAATTTGTTACTTTGCACCGCTTTCGCGCAATCGCTGTCAAGAGACGAGATACTTGGTATGTTGCGTTGTAACGATGAAACAATTTAATAATAACAACAATGGATTTAATTAAAATTGCAGAAGAAGCATTCGCTACCGGAAAACAGCACCCGAGCTTCAAAGCAGGAGACACTGTAACAGTAGCATATCGTATTATTGAAGGTAACAAAGAACGTGTACAGTTGTACCGTGGTGTTGTTATCAAAATCGCTGGTCACGGAGACAAAAAACGTTTCACTGTACGTAAAATGTCAGGAACTGTAGGCGTAGAAAGAATTTTCCCCATCGAATCACCGGCTATCGACAGCATCGAGGTGAACAAGGTAGGTAAAGTTCGTCGCGCTAAATTGTATTACCTGCGTGCTCTTACCGGTAAGAAAGCTAGAATCAAAGAAAAAAGAGTTAACAACTAAGATTAACTTTAAGATTCGAGATAAAAAAGGGAACTTCATTCAACATGAAATTCCCTTTTTTATTTCTTAGCCTCACCTCTTTTTCCTCACGGTCAAGGAATTGTTCCCCAGTGAGAAACTGTAATTTTCCCGGTATATAAAAAGAAAATCCCCGAAAACAATAGCTCTCGGGGATTTTCATTACCTTTATTATAAAATCGATATTATTCCTTGATATCTTTTAGCTCCCAAGCCAAAGCACTGGCACCCAATACAGCAGCATCAGAATCTTTCAGTTCAGAAACGAGCAATTTTGTCTTACCTTTATAAATATTCAGTACATTATCATCGATTGACTTCATAATCGGTTTCATGATATAATCGCCTGATTTAGCCAAACCTCCGAACAATACGATTGCTTCAGGACTGGAGAATGCAATAGCATCTGCCAAAGCTTCACCCAGAATATTTCCTGTAAACTCGAATATTTCCTGTGCCAGTTTATCTCCTTGTACGGCAGCGTCATATACATCTTTTGAAGTGATACTTTCTGCCGGAATGTTACGAAGCAAGCTGGCATCAGTACGAGCAGCTAGAAATTCACGGGCTGTACGGGCTACACCAGTAGCCGAGCAGTAAGTTTCCAAACAACCTTTACGGCCACAACCACAGATACGACCGTCACGACGGGCAATCACGTGCCCCAATTCACCGGCAAAACCGTCATGGCCATACACCATTTGACCGTTGATAACAATACCGCTACCTACACCGGTACCCAGGGTAATCATGATAAAGTCTTTCATACCACGGGCAGCACCATAAGTCATTTCACCGATAGCAGCTGCATTAGCGTCATTGGTCAAAGCCGTAGGAATACCCAATCTTTCTTCAAACATAGCAGCTAACGGAAGGATCCCTCTCCAAGGCAAGTTTGGAGCGAATTCAATAGTTCCCGTATAGTAGTTACCATTCGGAGCACCCACACCGATACCTCTGATCTTATCGACACCGCCATTAGCGATAATCAACGGAAGCAGATTCTTGCAAACTTCGTCAGCATATTCTTCGGCAGTAGGATAACCGGCAGTTTTGATTGAGCTGCTGGCAATAATAGTTCCGCGTGCGTCAACAATTCCAAAGACGGTGTTCGTTCCGCCTATGTCAATACCTACTACGTAGGGCTTTTCCATGTTTGAATTCATGATACTTTTATTTAAAAGGGTTAGTTAATCATTAAGTTTACTGCACACAAATTACGTAAAGAAGATTGAGTCTACAAAATGTTTTTAGAAAAAAGTTCGGCCACCTTGCAACTTTTCGTATCTTGAAGCCGTCTAATAGTAGAAATTTATTAGAAAACAGGAACTAAATAAAGAAAATTGTGATACAACTAACGGACATCAACAAGACCTACAACAACGGAGCACCCCTCCATGTACTTAAAGGCATTAATCTCACTATCGGACGAGGTGAATTTGTTTCTATCATGGGAGCATCCGGGTCCGGGAAATCAACCTTACTTAATATATTAGGAATACTTGATAACTACGATACCGGAGATTATTATCTGAACAACGTACTTATCAAAGACTTGAGCGAAACCAAAGCCGCCGAATACCGGAACCGTATGATCGGCTTTATTTTCCAGTCATTCAACTTAATTTCCTTCAAAGACGCCGTAGAAAACGTTGCACTTCCTTTATTCTATCAAGGGATCAGCCGAAAGAAACGAAATGCACTTGCACTGGAATATCTCGACCGATTGGGACTGAAAGACTGGGCACACCATATGCCCAACGAAATGAGCGGCGGTCAGAAACAACGTGTAGCTATCGCCCGAGCACTCATCACCCAACCGCAAATTATCCTGGCTGACGAACCGACGGGAGCATTGGACAGCAAAACTTCAGTAGAAGTGATGCAAATCCTGAAAGACCTGCATAAAATGGGAATGACGATTGTAGTGGTCACCCATGAAAGCGGAGTGGCCAACCAGACCGATAAAATCATCCACATCAAAGACGGTATCATTGAACGAATTGAAGACAACATCGATCACGACGCTTCTCCTTTCGGCAAAAACGGTATCATGAAATAAATCAAAATATACTACTATACAAACGATATCATGATTGACATCTGGCAAGAAATTTATAGTACTATCAAACGCAATAAGCTGAGGACCTTCCTTACGGGATTTGCCGTAGCATGGGGAATATTCATGCTTATCGTCCTATTGGGTGCAGGCAACGGACTGATTCATGCATTCGAGCAATCGGCTTCGGAACGGGCGATGAACTCTATCAAGATTTTCCCGGGTTGGACAAGTAAATCCTACGATGGATTGAAAGAAGGAAGACGGGTGCAACTGGACAATAAAGACGTAGACGCTACCAACCGGTATTTCCCGGATCATGTCATCAATACCGGTGGAACGGTATGGCAAGGAGGCGTAAATCTTAGTTTCGGGCAAGAGTATGTAAGCCTGAGTCTTTCCGGTGTATATCCCAATCATACGGAAGTAGAAGTTGTAAAACTCTTCAAAGGACGTTTCATCAACGAGATTGATATCAGGGAACGACGCAAAGTGATCGTGCTCCATAAGAAGACTGCTGAAATCTTATTCGACAAGACCCATACCGATCCTATCGGACAGTTTGTCAATGCCGGCAATGTGGTTTATCAAGTGGTTGGACTTTATAACGACAAGGGAGACAGCGGAGACAGCGACGCCTACATTCCTTTCAGTACTCTGCAAACCATTTATAATAAGGGTGACAAACTGAATAACCTCATCATGACTACCAAAAATTTGGAAACAATAGAAGCCAATGAGAAGTTTGAAACCTACTACCGCAAAGTTTTGGGAGCCAATCATCGTTTTGACCCGACCGACCATAGTGCAATTTGGATATGGAACCGATTTACCAATTATCTACAACAACAGCAGGGGTCGGCCATGCTCCGTATAGCGATTTGGGTTATCGGTATTTTTACATTACTAAGCGGAATTGTCGGAGTTTCCAATATCATGTTGATTACGGTAAAAGAACGTACCCGCGAATTTGGTATCCGCAAAGCACTCGGCGCCAAACCGCTTTCTATTCTTTGGCTGATTATCGTTGAGAGTGTCACTATTACCACAATATTCGGATATATAGGCATGGTGGCCGGTATCGGAGCAACCGAATGGATGAACAACGCTTTCGGCAATCAGACAATGGATACCGGAATGTGGACAGAAACGGTTTTTCTGAATCCTACTGTCGACATCAGAATCGCCATACAAGCTACACTCACATTAATAATAGCTGGAACATTAGCCGGATTGTTCCCTGCCCGGAAAGCAGTCAGTATCCGGCCGATCGAAGCACTTAGAGCAGATTAAGATTATGAGAATAGACATAGATACTTGTGAGGAAATCCTCATCACTATCACAAGAAATAAGACAAGAAGTCTGCTGACTGCATTCGGTGTGTTCTGGGGAATTTTTATGCTTGTAGCCCTTATTGGCGGCGGACAGGGACTGGAATATATGCTAAAAAAGAACTTTGAAGGATTTGCGACTAACTCCGGTTTCCTAGCTTCACAAAGGACAGGAGAAGCGTATAAAGGTTTTCGCAAAGGAAGGTGGTGGAATCTGGAATCTACAGATATCGAACGCCTTCGTTCGCAGGTCAAAGAAGTGGAAGTCATTACCCCCTCCGTTGCACGTTGGGGATCTAAAGCTGTATACGAAGATAAGAAATATGATTGCAGTGTAAAAGGACTATACCCCGATTATCTCCACATCGAATCACAGGAAATGGCGTATGGACGGTTTATCAATGAAGTTGATATACGCGAAGCGCGAAAAGTTTGTGTGATCGGCAAACGAATTTATGAAAGCCTTTTCAAACCGGGAGAGAACCCGTGCGGCAAATACGTGAGAGTAGACGGGATTTATTATCAGGTGATCGGGATGTCTTCTTCCGAAGGAGATATGAATATACAAGGAAGAGCTTCGGAAGCCGTCACTCTACCTTTCACCACCATGCAACAGGCTTATAATCTGGGAGGGCAGATTGATGTAGTATGCTTCACAGCCAAACAAGGTGTCAAGGTGTCTGAACTGCAACCGAAAATGGAACAGATTATCAAAGCTGCCCATTATATCGCCCCTAACGACAAACAAGCAGTTATGTATCTGAATGCCGAAGCGATGTTTTCTATGGTAGACAACTTATTCAACGGCATTAATATATTGGTCTGGATGGTAGGATTAGGAACGTTACTGGCAGGTGCTATCGGTGTATCCAATATCATGATGGTGACCGTAAAGGAACGCACGACCGAAATTGGTATCCGCCGGGCTATCGGAGCACGTCCGAAAGATATCCTGCAACAGATTCTATCGGAAAGTATGGTGCTCACCACGATTGCCGGAATGTTCGGGATTTCTTTTGCCGTAATGATATTGCAAGTAGCAGATATGCTAGCCAGTTCAAACGGAGGAGACAGCCATTTTCAAGTCAGCTTCGGATTAGCGGTCGGCACTTGCGCACTTCTGGCTGCATTGGGGATGTTAGCCGGCCTGGCACCTGCTTATCGGGCAATGGCTATCAAGCCGATTGAAGCAATCAGAGATGAGTAGAAGTTGAGTATTGAGAAGGAAGAGTTGAAAGTTGAATAAAGAATTAAAAATTAAACATATATAATCAAGATGAAAAAGTATCTGAAAATCGTATTATTGGTAATTGTTGCCATAATCCTCGTCGGAACGTTCGTATTCCTTTATCAGAAGTCGCGCCCGAAGGTTGTTGTCTACGAAACCCTCAAGCCGGAAGTGACTGATCTGCAAAAGACCACCGTAGCTACCGGAAAAGTAGAACCAAGAGATGAAATTCTAATCAAGCCCCAGATCTCGGGTATTATTGACGAAGTATACAAGGAGGCAGGACAAGCAGTGAGGAAAGGTGAGGTGATAGCCAAGGTAAAGGTTATCCCCGAACTCGGACAGTTAAACTCGGCAGAAAGCCGTGTCCGTCTGGCGGAGATTAATGCAACACAGGCGGAAACGGATTTTTCCCGCGTGAAGAAACTGTATGAGGACCAACTAATCAGCCGGGAAGAATATGAGAAAAGTGAAGTAGCCGTCAAACAGGCACGCGAAGAAAAGCAGACTGCCAAAGATAACCTGGAAATCGTAAAAGAAGGTATTACCAAAAACAGTGCTTCATTCAGCAGTACCATGATTCGTTCTACTATCGACGGACTGATTCTGGACGTACCGGTAAAAGCCGGAAACTCGGTGATCATGAGTAACACCTTCAATGACGGAACAACTATTGCTACGGTAGCCAACATGAATGATTTGATTTTCCGTGGTAATATTGATGAAACAGAAGTAGGCCGCATCCATGAAGGTATGCCGCTTAAGTTGACTATCGGAGCTTTACAAAATCTGACATTCAACGCGATATTGGAATATATATCTCCTAAAGGAGTAGAGACTAACGGAGCTAACCAGTTTGAAATTAAAGCTGCTATTTCAGTTCCGGACTCCGTACAGGTTCGTTCCGGTTATTCGGCGAATGCGGAAATTGTATTGCAGCGTGCCAATAAGGTACTGGCAGTACCCGAAAGCACCGTTGAATTTAAAGGTGATTCTACATTTGTATATATCATGACTGATTCCGTACCCGAACAGAAATTCCAACGTACACAAGTGACCACAGGAATGAGTGATGGTATCAAAATTGAGATTAAGAAAGGGGTGACTGCCAATGACAAAATTCGCGGCGCCGAGAAAAAAGACAAATAATTCATTTTCTATGAAAACAATCTATAAAACCATAGCTATCTTTCTACTCGCCGGAACAGGAGTAGATTCCGCACAGGCACAGAACGGTTCTTCGCAAACCTGGACGTTGCGGCAATGTATTGATTATGCTATCGAGCATAACATCAATATTCGCCAGACAGCTAATGAAGCAGAACAAAATAAAGTGGACGTAAATACAGCCAAATGGGCACGCCTCCCGAATCTAAGCGGAAGTGCGAGTCAGAATTGGAGTTGGGGACGTAGTGCCTCGCCGGTAGATAACTCCTACAGTGATATCAATAGCGCGAATACGAGCCTCAGCTTAGGGACCAATGTACCGATTTTTACAGGTTTACAGTTATCAAATCAATATTCATTAGCCAAGTTGAATCTTAGGGCCGCTATCGAGGACCTGAACAAAGCTAAAGAAGATATAGCCATCAACGTTACCTCTGCTTATCTGCAAGTTCTATTTAACCTGGAGTTAAGCAAAGTCGCCTTTAATCAGACGAACTTGAGCAAAGATCAGTTGAAACGCATCAAAGGACTCTTCGAAGTAGGTAAAGCCTCACCATCGGAAGTGGCTGAAGCACAAGCACGTGTGGCACAAGATGAAATGACTTCCGTACAAGCGGACAATACATATAAATTATCATTGCTAGACCTCAGCCAACTGCTTGAGTTACCGACTCCCGAAGGTTTCATTCTCGAAAATCCGAAAGAAGAACTGGAATTCGAAGCGCTAACTCCGCCGGATGATATATATACACAAGCGCTTGCCTACAAACCTAGCATTAAAGCAGCGGAATATCGCTTGCAAGGTAGTCAGAAGAACATCCGTATCGCTCAAAGTAATTTTTATCCGCAATTATCTTTCAGTGCCGGACTCGGAAGCAACTATTATACAGTGAGTGGTAAATCAGAGGGAAGTTTCAGCAGCCAGATGAAAAATAACCTCAACAAATATATCGGATTTAATCTTAGTGTCCCTATCTTTAACCGTTTCGCTACACGAAACCGTGTACGAACCGCCCGGTTACAACAAGCAAATCTCAGTTTACAACTAGATAATACCAAAAAGATTCTTTACAAAGAAATCCAACAAGCCTGGTACAATGCTCTGGCAGCAGAAAGTAAATATAACTCCAGTGAAGTGGCAGTGAAAGCCAATGAAGAATCTTTCCGGTTAATGAGCGAGAAATTCAATAACGGTAAAGCAACTTTCGTGGAATATAATGAGTCAAAGTTGAATCTGACTAAAGCACTCTCTGACAAGTTACAGGCTAAATATGATTATCTGTTCCGTACTAAAATTCTGGATTTCTATAAAGGAGAAATCATAGAATAGAAAACGCCATTGAGTTTTTTACAAGAAATACTTCAAACATATCCGCCGGTTCATTCGTTACTATAGAAAGAACCAACGGATATGAAACACTTTATCATCGCAGCAGAAATTTATCTTGCAGGAGGATGTTTCTGGGGAACAGAACATTTCCTAAAACAAATCAGAGGAGTAGAAAGTACCGAGGTAGGCTATGCCAACAGTATTATCAACCAGCCGACCTATCAACAGGTATGTTCGGGAGAAACCAATGCAGCTGAAACGGTGAAAGTAGTCTATGACCCCGAAACAGTTAATTTAAGTCTGCTTCTTGATCTGTATTTTAAAACGATTGATCCTACCAGCCTCAACCGGCAAGGAAATGATCGCGGTACGCAATATAGAACGGGGATTTATTATACTAATAAAGCGGATATCGCTGTTATTAATCAGGCTGTCCGGGCATTAGCGGATCAATATAAAAATCCCATTGCCATAGAAGTAAAACCATTGACAAATTTCTATCCGGCAGAAAACTATCATCAGGATTATCTGGATAAAAATCCGAACGGCTATTGCCATATCAACCCGGCTTTATTTGAAATGGCACGCAAAGCCAATGCTCCCAAGTCCAAAGTTTATCAAAAACCGGATGACACAGTCCTTCGCCAACAATTATCGGCAGAGCAATATGCCGTCACCCAGAAAAATGCTACGGAACCTGCTTTCCGGAATGAATACTGGGACGAGTACCGTCCCGGTATCTACGCAGATATCACCACCGGAGAACCCCTATTTGTTTCGACCGACAAGTTCGATTCCGGTTGTGGCTGGCCTAGTTTCTCCCAACCGATTCAAAAGGACTTGATTACAGAGAAGAAAGATACTTCTTATGGAATGACACGTACCGAAGTACGCAGTAAAACCGGAGACGCCCACCTAGGACATGTATTTACGGATGGTCCGAAAGAAAAAGGAGGATTACGTTACTGTATCAATAGTGCTTCTCTTCGTTTTATTCCGAAAGAAAAAATGAAAGAGGAAGGCTACGGAGAATACTTACCGCTTATCAAATAAAAAAAGAACGGCGGACTGTCCTTCAAAGGCTGTCCATCGCGTTTAATGCATTTTTTTACCTACCTTTGCATCCGATAATTAAAAGGTAAATGATGAAAACAAATAGCCAAAAGCGTATTCTTCCGCTAGCTCTCAGTGGAGGAATACTCATCTGCCTCATTTGTATCTACTCAGGTCGCAGCGTTCTTCTACGGAGCATAGTCAACCGACACACATCCCGTATCGAGCAGACACACGGGTTATGCATTCATTACGACAAACTGGAGATGAATGGTTTAAATGAAATATATCTCCAAGGCCTTTCGGTTATCCCCGAACAACGGGATACACTATTCACATTAGCATCAACCCGCATCAAGCTGAATTTTTGGAAATTACTCACCAAGAAAATAGAAGTAAGCTACATAGCAGCAGAAGATATCAGACTCACATTTACAAAGCAAGACTCCATCGCCAATTATGATTTTCTCTTTAAAAAAGACCGGAAAGTTCCATCACAAACATCCGGTCAAACCGTAACGGAAATCAATTATGCGGAAAGAATAAACAAACTACTCAATTTATGCTACGGTTTTCTACCTGAAAACGGACAATTAAAACAGATTTATATCACTGAACGAAAAGACAGCAACTTCGTTTCTATGGTATTCCCTTCTTTTATCATCAAAGAGAACAAGTTCCGGTCAACCATTGAGATACACGAAGATACACTAACCCGGCATTGGATAGCTGATGGCGAACTGAAACAATCTGCCAATACATTAATGGCAAAGCTATACTCTGCCGATTCCACAAAAGTTTCTATACCTTATATTACCCGCCGTTTTGGTGCGAAAGTCACTTTTGACACCTTATCTTATAGCATGACCAAAGAAAGTAATGGAAAAAACCAGCTATATCTCAACGGAAAAGCGAAAGTAAACGGACTTGATATATTCCACAAAGTACTGTCTCCCGAAGTGATTCATCTCGACCGCGGACATTTAGGATATCAAATGAACATTAGCGACCATTCTTTTGAATTGGATAGCACCACTACGGTTATATTCAATAAAATTCAGGTTCATCCTTATCTACGAGCCGAAAAGAAAAAAGATTTATGGCATTTCACTGCAGCCGTTGACAAATCATGGTTTCCGGCAGACGAGCTGTTCAGTTCTCTGCCCAAAGGCCTGTTCAACAACCTGGAAGGTATCAAAACAAGTGGTGAGTTAGCTTATCATTTCCTGTTGGATATTGATTTTGCACAATTGGATAGTCTCAAATTAGAATCAGAGTTGAAAGAGAGGAATTTCGAAATTGTAGAATATGGCGATACCCAACTGTCCAAGATGTCAGGCGAGTTTGTCTACACAGCATATGAAAATGGAATGCCAGTACGCACTTTCCCCGTCGGCCCTTCCTGGGAACATTTCACCCCACTTGACAGCATTTCACCGATCCTGCAAATGTCTGTGATGCAAAGTGAAGACGGGGCGTTTTATTATCATCATGGTTTCCTGCCCGATGCACTCCGCGAAGCGTTGATTTACGATTTGCAAGTCAAACGTTTTGCACGTGGCGGAAGCACTATCACAATGCAATTAGTGAAGAATGTATTTCTGAACAAAAATAAAAACTTTGCCCGCAAACTGGAAGAAGCATTGATTGTATGGATCATAGAAACAAAGAGACTGACTTCGAAAGAACGGATGTATGAGGTATATCTGAATATTGCGGAATGGGGCCCGCTAATCTACGGCATCCAGGAGGCTTCCGCCTACTACTTCAACAAACGTCCTTCCCAACTGACTACGGAAGAAAGTATCTTCCTGGCTTCTATCATCCCGAAGCCCAAACATTTCCGCAGTTCTTTCGCAGAAAACGGAAAACTGAAAGAGAGCATGGAAGGATATTATAAACTCATTGCCGGACGTCTTGCCCAAAAAGGTTTGATAAGTGAAATCGAGGCGGATACTATCCGCCCCGAAATCCAAGTTACGGGCGATGCCCTGAATAGTCTAGCCGGCAAAACACCGGAGTCTAGCTCTCCTACCGCTGAGGAGCAATGATATAAATAATTAAAGGAATAGGTTATCTTCTTGAATTGGTGTCTCGCTCTGAAGAACGGGAAGAAGAACTTCGACTGCTGCTTCTCGTACTTTCGGAAGAGGAACGTCTTTCCGTTTTTCCACCGGAAACATTGCTCCGGTTAGAACTACTGCTACGGCTCGGACCGGAAGTACTGCTACTGCGACCGGAACTGCTGCCCCGGCTAGTGGAAGTGTTACTTCTATCGGAACGATTATTTCTACCGGACGAAGAGCTACTACCGCTACCGGACGGACGACTATTATTTCTTCTACTTGTACTCGAGCTACTACTCTCACGATTAGGACGGCTTGCTGTCGTACTGCTACCTCCCGTCGGTCTACGATCTGATTCAGGACGAACTGATGTTGAGGGCCGTGAAGAACTGCCAGGCCGCGTTGTCGTTCCGGGTCGCGTTGCCGTTCCGGGACGAGTTGATGTTCCCGGTCGTGAATTATGACTCGGACGCTGTGATGGACTTGGACGTCCCGTTACCCCCGGACGAGTCGGTGCATTGTGCGGACGGACGGAAGAATTCGGGCGGAAATGAACCGAACCAAAATCCGAACGACGATAAGAATGGAAAGATCTCTGCTCTCTTACCCGATACGGAGTAGGATAATGTCTGAAATTATATCTGTCCCGATAGAAACTTACGTGATGAAGGTGCGGGCGATAATGTGCTCCACAGTAAGTCCGATAATGATAAGGCAGACCGAAGTAGAACAAACTACGATTCGGATAATTCACATAAACCCGGAAACTCCATCTTCCGCCGGTAATATAAATCGGGCGGTAGAAATAATCAGTTCCCAGAAACCGACGATACTGTGCGTCACTCAATACCCACCGGAGGTCATCATTACGAATATCCAAAGCTTCATAATAATCATCTAATGCCCATTCATAGCCACGGGCCACATAATCCATGATATTACGAACAGAATAAATAAAGTCGTAATTAATCTCATACGCATCATTATATTGCTGAGTGCTCAAACTCAATTCGTATGCCATTTTATCAGTAAGAAAGCGTGTTTCCTTACGCACTTTGCTAGTGCTCATTCCAGCCATCGCTGTCGTACCGACAGTCAGCCCGATAGCAAAGAGTAAAAATAATATTCGCTTCATAATTTAATCTCCTATCATTTATTTGTTTGATGATATTCTTTGATAAACTTGTACATTTCATCTTTATACACAGTGGAAAACAAGCTATCAATCACCTTATTAAAATTCTGCTTATCCCTTACATAAGGATAAAGTTTCTTCATCATCTCAACCTGATCGGGCGTATAAGAAATCTCTTTTACAATTCTCACACATTGGCTTGAAGTAACATCATGCTTGTCCAACATCTGTCCGATCAACCTCTTCTGGTCATCACTCATAATTGTGAATTTCAACTTCTCGATGAAGTTATTAAACTCAGTATCCGTCATCAGACGAATTTCTTCCGGCTGGTGACCGGGAACAACTTCAACAGTAGTGACAGTAGGAGGAGGTACTACGACCGGATGCGGCGAAGGTCTGCCATAGCCTTTGAATGTATCCATACTGATCACCTTTTTATTGGCAAACTGAACAATGATTGTCATGGGCTCCGAAGTCAAAACAGGCGTCCCGTTATCACGATGAAATTCCCATTCTTCCATATCACCGTCGAAACGTCGGTAATCCGGTTTTCCCAAAATACTTTCAACATCTCTTTGAGTCATCCCTTGCTGTACACCCATAACCTGCTTGTTAGAAATATAGCTGGTAAAACAGCTGCTGACTCCCAGTCCCAATGCCAACAGTAGGATGATATGTATCTTTTTCATAGCCATATAGTTTTAATAGTTAGTATCAGCGTCTGCCATAGTTCTGCACAAACTTATTCATTTCATCCTTATTGGAAGAAAACGTCAGTGTAGCAATCACCGTAAAGAAAGCCTCCTTGTCAACAATCCGGGGATACATCTTTTTCATGATTGCCATTCGGTCATCATCAAAAGTATAGAGCTTTGTCACTTGGAGACATTGGGCAGACGTAAAATCTGAATTTGCCAATGCAGTATTAAGCAATGCCATGCGATCATCCTCAAACGGTTCTTTTTTCAGATTATTATAGAACGTTTTAAAAAGCTGATCGTTCATCACCCTGTCGTGACGGTCATAATTCGGACGGTGTTCTCCTTGTCCCGGTCTGCCCGGACGGACATTGGCATGACGGTCATCTACAAAAATATCTTTCACACCTCTTCCGTCGAAGTAAATACGTTCGTTGTACAACCTCTCCCCTTTCCAAACACGCTCTCCCGGACGGGTGAAACGGGTAGCATAAACCTCAACCGTGTAATATCCCCGATCCAGGTTAGCTACAAAGCAAGTGGTAGTCGGCAAGCACATCTGGTTTCCACCAAAGTAAACAAGAATAGGGGTATTACCACCGTCAATACGGATTCCGCTGACGGACTGCGCTTGTAAAGAGAGAGCGGATAACAGGATGCAGAAACTTATTATTATCTTACGCATAACTTATCTAGTTTTTATTATTACTTCTTTATTTAATCTGATACTACAAAAATAGGGCGAGGAAACTCCCCACCCCAGTGATTCTCTCTATTCATACATAGGGATTTCCCTATTCTGATTAGGAGTCTGCCAAAGTGATGCCATCTTCGTGCAAGGTTATCAGGTGTTTCTTATATAAGTCACCCACTCCTTTCTTAAAGGTCTTCTTGCTGACACCAAATGTAGCATAAATATCTTCCGCAGGACTTTTATCATTCAGTCTGATCCTTCCGTCATTCTCCCTGATATAATTCAGCAAGGTTTTCGAGAAATCATCTATCTTCTCAAAGCCTGGTTTCTGAAGGATCAAATCCACCTTGCCGTCTTCGCGCACCTGTTTCACAAAAGCCTTCATCTCCATACCTGTCTGCAATGTAGAAAATATCTCGTTTTCGTAAAGCAAACCGCTATACTTATTGTCTATGATTGCCTTGAAGCCCAAATCCGTTTTCTGCCAAATGAGAATATTCACTTCATCCCCCGAAGCATACTCCGGCCTGTCTTTCGACAGATAGCGTTCCACCTTTGCCGAAGCCACAATGCGATAACTTTCATCATCCAAATGTGCATGAATCACGTACTTCCGTCCAACCTGCATCTTCATCTTCTGCTCACTGAACGGCACAAACAGGTCCTTCATCAACCCCCAGTTCAAGAAAGCTCCAAACTGATTCACCCATGCCACTTCCAGACAGGCAAACTGCCCTACCTGCACCAACGGAGTCAGCGTAGTGGCAATCAATCTCTCATCCATATCCAGATAAAGAAAGACATTCAAAAAGTCTCCTATTTTACAGTCTTCGGGCACATAACGGGTGGGCAACAAAATCTCCCCCTCCTCTCCTCCGTCGAGATACACCCCGAAATCGACTTCCTTTACAACTTCAAGCTGATTGAATTTTCCTAATTCGATGCTCATATTTATCCATTTATATAATATAGGATACAAAGATAATCTATTTTAGACAGATCCTTCAATCAGCCAGCTATAACTTTTCGTTATCTGATAAAACTATTTTCAATGAACAATCAGGTCAATAAAGTGTTAACTTTGTAGCGACAAAAAGAAATAACAGATTATTCACCTTTAAATAGATAGCTTTATGGAATTTTTAACCAACGAGAAACTTACAATTGTAGGAGCAGCCGGAATGATTGGCTCCAATATGGCTCAAACTGCCATGATGATGAAACTCACTCCGAATATTTGTCTGTATGATCCGTTTGCTCCCGCTTTGGAAGGGGTGGCAGAAGAATTGTACCACTGCGGCTTCGAAGGTGTCAACCTTACTTATACTTCTGATATCAAAGAAGCGTTGACCGGAGCATCTTACATCGTTTCTTCCGGTGGTGCAGCCCGCAAAGCAGGTATGACCCGTGAGGACTTGCTGAAAGGAAATGCAGAAATCGCCGCTCAATTCGGTAAAGACGTCCGCCAATATTGCCCGAACGTAAAACATATTGTTGTCATTTTCAATCCGGCCGACATTACCGGTTTGATTACCTTACTGTATTCCGGACTGAAACCGTCTCAGGTTTCTACGCTGGCAGCATTGGACAGCACCCGTCTGCAAAACGAACTGGTGAAATACTTCCATATCCCGGCTTCTGAAATTCAGAACTGCCGCACATACGGCGGTCATGGCGAACAAATGGCCGTATTTGCTTCTACCACTAAAGTGAAAGGAGAACCGTTGACTGATTTCATTGGTACGACCCGTCTCCCATTAACCGAATGGGAAGAACTGAAAGTACGTGTTATCCAAGGTGGAAAGCACATCATCGATCTGCGCGGCCGTTCTTCTTTCCAAAGCCCCGCCTATCTTTCTATCGAGATGATCGCTGCCGCTATGGGCGGACAACCTTTCCGCTGGCCTGCCGGAACGTATGTCTCCAATGGAAAATTCGATCATATCATGATGGCAATGGAAACTTCAATCACCAAAAACGGTGTCACTTATAAGGAAGTAGCCGGAACTCCTGCCGAACAGGCTGAACTGGAAAAGAGCTACGAACACTTGTGCAAGCTCCGTGATGAAGTTATTGAAATGGGAATCATACCTGCCATCAAAGACTGGCATTCATTGAATCCAAACATCGATTAAACAAGCATATTGATAAAAAGCCGGAACTCTACCGATATTTCTATTGGTCTGAGTTCCGGCTTTTTCTATTTATTCATTCTTTGAATGAGAAGTACATTCCGGACAAATCCCCTTGAGAACATAATTAATGCTATGTAACGTGAATCCTTTAGGCAAATCAATAACCGGAATATGTGTACCTTCCAGACAAAAAGTCCGATGACATTTCTCACAATAGAAATGCGAGTGTAAATCCTGCACCACGCAGTTACAGGAGTTGTCGCAAACGGCATACTTCAACGAACCGCTTCCATCATCTATGCTATGTATCAGGTGATGAGACAGAAAGAGAGCTATTGTCCTGGATATGGTCGATTTGTCTACCGTATCCAGGAGAGTTTCCAGATCCAGTAACGATACGGCCCGTCCAACTTCCAACATATTTTTCAATATGAGAAGCCTTATTGCTGTCGGTTTGATATCCCGTCTTTCCAGCTTATCCAAATAAACATTCTCTTCCATATTCTTTTTATTTTATCATCTTCTGTATTCTTACTGCATTCATAATGGCAAGCAATGCAACGCCGACATCCGCAAAGACAGCTTCCCAAAGTGTAGCCAGTCCGCCGGCTCCCAAGATAAGTACCAGCAGTTTCACTCCAAATGCCAGCGACACGTTCTGCCAGATAATCCGGCGAGTCAGCTTTCCTACTTTAATGGCTTCGGCCACTTTCGACGGTTGATCTGTTTGTATCACGACATCAGCTGTTTCAATCGCCGCATCACTGCCCAATCCACCCATAGCAATACCGACATGGCTCAACGCAAGCACAGGAGCGTCGTTCATCCCGTCACCGACAAAGGCAATCTGATTTGCTTCATTCTTCCGCAATTCCTCCAGATGTTTCACTTTACCGTCAGGAAGCAGATCGCCATAAGCCTTTGATATACCGAGCTTCTCTGCAAAGTTAGTAACAATACTCTGTTTATCACCGGATAATATCTGAATGTTTTCAATGTTTAATGCTTTTAAGTTATCAATCGCCGTCTTCGCGTCATCCTTCAATGCGTCCGCCAACAAGAGATAACCCGCATAACTGCCTCCAATAGCACAAACTACAATCGTATCGGTAACACTCTGCAATTCTGCCGGATATTTTATGCTAAACTTAGACAGTAACCGACTATTTCCAACGAGCACCGAAGTCCCGTCTATTATTGCCTCCAAACCGAGACCTGCAAATTCTTTAGTATTGGTGACAACCGCAAGCCCTATATCCTGCAGCTTTGCATAGTTCACAATCGCTTTAGCGATCGGATGTGTACTGTCACTTTCTACTGAAGCAATCATCCTCACCAGTTCCTTCTCCGAAATCCCGGATACACACTTACAATCCTGCACCTCAAATGTTCCTTTGGTCAGCGTTCCCGTTTTATCGAATACGACTGTATTGATTTTAGTGACTGCATCCAGATAATTGCCGCCTTTAAACAGAATCCCCAATCGGGAAGCTGCTCCGATACCACCGAAATAACCTAATGGAATACTTACTACCAGCGCACATGGACACGAAATTACCAGAAAAACCAAAGCTCTGTATAACCAATCATTAAATGTAAACACGAATTGAGGGTCTATCAATGAATAGCCGAACGGGAGTAGCACAATCAATACCGCCAGTGCTATGACAATAGGAGTATAGATACGGGCAAACTTACGGATAAACAATTCTGCCGGTGCTTTCCGTTCCGAAGCATTCTGAACGAGTTCCAATATCCGTGCAAGCGCACTTTTATCGAAAGGTCTTTCTACTTTAATCCTGATTACTTTATCCGTCACAATCATCCCCGCAAGGACTTCCTCTCCTTTTCTGATGTCACGGGGAACACTTTCTCCCGTCAACGCGGCCGTATTAAAAGCAGCGATTTCATTCAACATCACTCCGTCCAAAGGAACTCTCCCACCCGCCTTTATTTCAATGACCTCTCCTACTTTTACATTTTGAGGACTTTCTACCACAAGATTATCCTCCCTAAGCACCAAGGCTTTCTCAGGTCTCACATCCAGCAAAGCACCGATATTACGTTTCACCCTGTCTACCGCTTTATTCTGAAACAACTCTCCTATCGTATAAAACAGCATTACAGCGACTCCTTCCGGATACTCACCAATATAAAAGGCTCCCAGCGTAGCAACAATCATCAGTGTAAACTCGCTGAAGTAGTCTTTTTCCCTGATACCCTCCCAAGCCTCTTTCATCACTGGTATTCCTACCGGAAGATAAGCCAGGATATACCATATTAAAGCAACATACTCTCCAAGGAAAAAGGCAAAATTCAGGGCATTCATTATAATACCTCCTATCAGAAGTATAAATGAAAGCCCTACTTTCCAGTATTCGTGAACTATCGAAGTACTGGCATTCTTTTTATTTTCTGTCGTGCATGAATGTGCACCGCAACAACAATGTCCCATATTCATTCGTTTTTTATCTGTTGCAAAGGTAACGAATGATTCGTGCAACAAAGTTGCAAAGTCCGTTTTAGAACATATAACCCAATGATATCATCAGGTTCCTGTTTTTCATACCCAAATCTTTCTGCACGTCAATCAACCCGAAATCATAACTCAAAGCAACCTGATATTTTTTGTTGAACTCAACACCGGCTTTCAATCCGAGGCCGAAGTCGAATCGTTTGAACCCGTCATCGCCAAATATATCTTCAGATACAGATTTACCTTCCAGGCCTCCTACACTTTCCATACCTTCTATATCAGCCCAATCACCAATCGCATTGCCTATGCTCAATTTTGCTTTTCCAAACAGACCGACAGCCAAATAAGGACCTACGCTACCAAACAGCGCAAAGTTTTCATTTACAGCATATTTATAACCAACATGCACCGGTATCTCCAAATAATACGGATTAAATTTAACGGTTGCAATTGATCCTCCATCAATTTTAGCACCTTTCAACGTCAGTAACGCAGCAAAATCCATGTATGCCCCACTTGCTTCCTGCGATAACCCCAGCTCAGCTTTGACACCTGCATGAAAACCTACCCTGTTGTCAAAACCGGTAAAAGTATATTTACTCACATTCATACCTGCCATAACACCCCATTTCAAGTTGTCCTGCGCATTTACACTCACCATAGCTATCGCTGTTAAAACGAATAATACCAGAATCTTTTTCATAAGAATGAATAATTTAATTATTGTTTAGAAATCATGTGCTGCAAATATAAGAAAAACAAGGTTCAATATATCCGGTAGGACGAATAAATTCGCTACATAAAATACGTATCTTTAAGATAACATTAATATAGCTCCACATTCTATATAAAAGTATTAAAATCCAAGTAAAAGAAAAACATATTTATAGTAAAGACAGCGACTACACATACATCGCGTAAAGCAATAGATATTTATATATTACGTTACCTACATCCTTATCATATCTCGTCTTCATCCATTTATGTTCTTATCTCATCTTCTATCGTTCCACTCAAGTAGACAGATCTATGCACTCCAGTAGATAAATCCTGCCACTCCAGTAAACAAGCCTGTTCACTAAAGTAGAACGAATAAGATATCACTTAAAAAACATAACATTAGTTAGTGAATAATTAGTTATTACTTAATGTTTTATATGAAAACAATAGGTATCCTCCAGATAGAATAAGCTTGGTTAAATACTACCGAAAGGATTTATTACCCTATGAGAAATAAGAGAAAATAGTATGAGAAATGAAGGAACTTGAAGAGAAAACTATGAGAAATGCATGAGAAATACCAATTCAAAAAACATTTCTCATAGCGGTATCTTACTAATAATCTTACATTTAGCCACTAGGTTATGAGAATATGAGAAATGAAAACAAAAAACTGATTCTTCTTCAAATTTGGTGGTAAAATTAATTAAGAAAATAATAATTTGATAATCGATAGTATTCAACATTCTCCTCCTTCAGGAAGGAGGAGTCCCCGTAGGGGGAGGTGGTAGGTGAATGCGTAAGTCGGTTATTATCAGCATTGTGTATCTGCCTACCACCCCGGCTTTCAGCCACCCCTCCTTCCCCGAAGGAGGGGAATGGAGATACCACCGACTGGTTAAATTACCACCAAATTTGAAGAAGAACCAAAAAACTTTTCTAGTAACAGAAGACAGAAATTACTCCAAACGAATTTAAAGCAACTTCTGTCCTTAGAATATTAATGAGTCAAATTAAAGCTCCTATTCTTTCCGATCAGTCTGAATCAAAGATAATAGTTTGTCTACCGCCTCTTCTTCAGGAATATTCTTTTCCACGCAAACCTTACCTTTATACAGGCTGATTTTGCCTCGTCCCGCACCGACATAGCCGTAATCGGCATCCGCCATTTCGCCGGGGCCATTCACAATGCATCCCATTATACCGATCTTCAACCCTTTCAAGTGTGAAGTGGCAGCTTTGATGCGAGCGATTGTTTTCTCCAAATCGTAGAGCGTACGTCCACAGCCGGGACAAGAAATATATTCCGTTTTGGAAGTACGGGTACGGCCGGCCTGCAAGATTCCGAAAGCGGTTGCATCAACGACAGCATGGCTCAGGCCCCCTTGATTGAACAAGAAAATTCCGTCACATAGACCGTCGAAAATCAGCGCCCCCATATCGGCAGCAGACTTTATCTGTAAATCTTCGGCATTATCCTCCGCATAATGCTGGAAGAAAACAACCGGATTCTGCAATCCTTCCGTCATAAGTTGATGTACCAGGGCACGATGTTCACCCAAACGGTTCGGGTGATTGCTTTGGGAAACAACTACAACTTCCGGATGCTGTTTCAAGCAGGCAATCACTTCATCCGTCTGTGCCATATAGGGCATAAACAGGAATTTAAGTTCTGCATTGCAGCCGCCCATTAACGGCAGTTGTGCGTGATTGTAAGCAGGCCATGTTCCGGATTCTCCCACCCACACATCGGCATCGAGGATATATTCCACACCCGTTTCACGTTGTTCGGGCAGTGCTCTTCCGGCATAAATATAGTCCGGTGTGAACTGCGGATTTACTTCCGTTTTTCCATCCATGCGGTCGGCAATGACTACCGGCACGTGTTCGCCTCCTATATTGCGGACAGCCTTTGTCTGACGACGCAAGGGAGACAGATAATCAAACTCCGGTGCCTCCAGTCCTGGGATATACGGATGCTCCTGCCTCAACAGGATGTAATCCACCAGTTTACGGGCAACCGGGATTTCGGCTTCGGGAGCCTCGCTCAAAGATACACGAATGGTATCTCCCAAACCGTCGGACAGCAGTGCGCCGATACCCAAGGCGGATTTGATACGTCCGTCTTCACCGTCTCCGGCTTCCGTCACTCCGAGATGCAGAGGGAAAGCCATGCCTTCCTTTTCCATGACAGCGACCAACAACCGGACGGTCTTTACCATTACGACCGTATTGGAGGCCTTTATCGAAATGACAACATCCGTGAAATGTTCTTCAACACAGATACGAAGAAATTCCATGCAGGATTCTACCATTCCTTCCGGAGTATCGCCGTAGCGCGACATGATACGGTCGGACAACGATCCATGGTTCACCCCGATACGGATAGCAGTATGATTCTCTTTGCAGATATTCAGGAACGGGACAAAACGGTCACGGATTTTCTGTATTTCCTGCGCATACTCTTCGTCTGTATATTCCAGTTTCTTAAAAGTACGCGCAGCATCTACGTAGTTGCCCGGATTAATCCGCACCTTCTCGGCATATTGAGCCGCCACATCAGCTACCTTGGGATTGAAATGCACATCGGCAACCAACGGCACCATGTACCCCTGACTGCGCAGGCCGATATTGATGTTCATCAGATTTTCGGCCTCCTTGATGCCTTGCGTTGTCAGGCGGACATACTCGCCACCCGCATCCACAATTCGCTTGGCCTGGTCCACACAAGCCTGTGTATCCTGCGTAGACGTGTTGGTCATCGACTGGATACGAATAGAATTGGGGCCGCCCAACGGTACAGCCCCAATATTTACTTCTGTGGTTTCTCTTCGAAAATAATTGAATAGATCCATTAGTTCGTTTTATATTCAAACTTCACTTCTTTCAGTTCTTCGTTCGCTTTTACGATTTTCTTTTTCAAACCTTCCTTGTAAGCAGCAAAAGCTTCCGCCAACTTTTCATCACTCAATGCAAGCATCTGGATAGCCAGGATAGCAGCATTCATTGCTCCGTTAATAGCCACAGTAGCCACTGGGATTCCCGGAGGCATCTGAATAATCGAATAGAGGGCATCTACACCGTCAAGCACGGAACCTTTAACGGGCACTCCGATCACCGGAAGTGTAGTGTTGGCCGCAATCACACCGGGAAGGGCGGCAGCCATTCCGGCAGCAGCGATAATTACTTTAATGCCACGGTTGCGGGCATTCTTCGCAAACTCTTCCACAGCCTCCGGCGTGCGGTGAGCAGACAGAGCGTTCATTTCGAACGGTACATGCATATCATTCAGCAGTTGTGCCGCCTTTTCCATAACAGGAAGGTCGGACGTACTGCCCATGATGATACTTACAATTGGAGTCATGTTAATTACTATTTACCAGTTACAAATTACAGTTTTACAGTGACGGGACTTTTATCCGTTTACTACTGCTTTATATGCTTCCGCATCCAGCAAGTCTTCCACTGCTTTAATATCTTCAGGCTTCACCTTAATCAGCCAGCCTTCACCGTACGGGTCTTTATTAACCAGTTCCGGATTTTCTTCCAACGCTTCATTCAGTTCGATCACTTCACCGGCCACCGGCAAGAAAAGATCGGAAATTGTTTTCACTACTTCGATAGTACCGAATACCTCACCGGCTTCCAACGTTTCACCGACAGTAGGGATGTCTACAAATACAATATCGCCCAACTGTTCTTGTGCATAGTCTGTGATACCAACATAAGCAATGTCTCCTTCTACGCGAATCCATTCGTGTTCGTTCGTGTACTTCAAATTCTGTGGAAAGTTCATAATAATTAGTTTTTAGGATTTATACTGTTGTTAAAATAAAAATACTCGAAATAAAAGGTTACTCACCGGATGAAGCACCAGCAGAGCAGCTACCAGACCGACCGTAAAGCCGGAAAGTACCTCACCCAATGTATGATGTCCCAGAATAATCCGTGCGGAACCCAGTATACCTGCAATCAGGATAAACAGGCACAACCATGCTACGGGATTATAACCGAACAACGCACTGAAAGAGACCAGTCCTCCGATCACTCCACCTATTCCTGCCATATGCTCGCTCAGTTTCCATTTCAGGTTGACGGCAATACAAATGACAGAAACTACCAGAGATGCCAGAATAATGCCTGTCATATACCAGGGGATATTCAGCTTGCGCATCATCAGCAGGCAGAATACATACGAGATGATAGTCAGCAGGATAGGTACATAGCGTTTCTTACGTTCGCTCAATTCCTGACGGGCGAAGCCATTAATCTTACGAAACAGGAAGATAGTAATGGTAGGCGTCAGTATGGTAAAGCAATAAACAATTCCCAACACAATCAACTTATATTGTATCGGCATGATACGAAGATAAGAAAAAAGGAATAACACCAAAAACGACAAAAACGGAATCGAAAATGGAGTAAACACCATTGAGGTAACTCTCGCTACCCGCAACATGGTCTTATCCGCTATGATATGCTCTCTTTCTTTATCCACTCTTCTTTTTATTACTAGTTATTTATTACAAAATCTCAACTCTCATTTTCATGTTACTTCTTCCTATCACTTCCGAAGTCTCGCTACGGGAATGTTCAGTTGCTGACGATACTTGGCTACCGTCCGGCGGGCGATAGGGTATCCTTTTTCTTTTAAGATCTCCGCCAGTTCGTCATCTGTCAGCGGTTTCTTCTTGTCTTCGCTGTCGATGCACTCTTTCAGGATCTTGCGAATCTCACGGACAGACATTTCTTCGCCGTCTTCCGTTGTATATCCGTCAACGAAAAAGAATTTAAGCTGATAGATACCAAAATTCGTCTGCACATATTTACTGTTGCTCACACGGGAAATGGTAGATATATCCAGTCCGGTACGTTCAGCCACATCTTTCAGAATCATCGGTTTCAACAAAGATTCGTCTCCTTCGAGGAAGAAGGGACGTTGCAGGTCGATTATTGCCTGCATGGTAGTCATCAACGTATTCTGACGCTGTTTGATAGCATCAATGAACCCTTGTGCCGCATCCATTTTCTGCTTGAGGAACATCATGGCTTCTTTTGATTCCTTTGTCTGGTTGAACTTATTTTTAGTATGTTCTTCCACCATTTCTGTGAAGTCACGGCTCATACGAAGCTCGGGAACATTACGGTTATTGAGACTGACATTGATTGTTCCGTCATCGTATGTTTCCACGATGAAATCGGGAATGATCTGCTGGAGGTTTCTCCCGATAGTTTCTCCCAAAGAGGCACCGGGACGCGGGTTCAACTTGGTGATTTCGCTGATAACCTCATTGAACGTATCTTCGTCGACATCCAGTTTCCTGATGATTTTCTCCCAATGCTTGCGGGTGAATTCTTCATAATAGTCTCTGATAACACGTTCTTCGAGTTCCAATATAGGGTTGGGGGTCCGTTCTTCATCCTTCTTCCGGCAGATCTGTAACAACAGGCATTCCTGGAGAGTACGGGCACCGATTCCTGCGGGATCAAAGTCCTGCAAGATGCACAATGCTTCTTCCAGTTCTTCCTCGGTGGATTCTACTCCGGCATAGATGGCCAGTTCGTCACAAATGCTTTCAAGTGATTTGCGGAGCAGTCCGTCGTCGTCTAATGAACCGATGAGGTATTCCACCAGTTCACTCTGATGTTCTGTCAGATTGCGTTCACCGAGTTGCTCCTTCAATATTTCATAAAAGGAGGTAGATTCGGAGAAGGGAATATTTTCCGGCTGATCATCTTGCGAACGATTGTTCTCTTGCAGTTTATAGTCGGGAATATCGTCCTCGGTGAGGTAGTCATTCAAAGAATCATAGTCGGTGGATGCATTATCCATGCCATCTTCAGAACCTTCAACATCGGAATATTCGTCCGCTGCGGATTCTTCTCTTCCTTCTTCGAGTGCCGGATTTTCCAATAGTTCAGCATGGATACGATCTTCCAGTTCTACTGCGGGAAGCTCCAACAGTTTCACGACCAGAATCTGCTGGGGCGAGAGCGTTTGTACCTGCTGTTGCGCCTGCGATTGTATTTGACGGGAACCTTGTGCCATATTCGTTTTTGCTTTCTACTGTTTCTCGCTACAAAAGTAACTTTTTAACTAGAGATTACACAGATTAGGGAGATAATTTTTAATCCTATAACACAAAAATCGTTATCTTTGTTGCACGAACTTAAAAATTAAGACAGTATGTTTGCCAAAGAAACGTATATGCAGCGCAGAGCCCTGCTAAAAAAGAATTTAGGCTCCGGAGTTTTGTTATTTCTGGGAAATGACGAGTGCGGACTGAATTATGAGGATAACACATTCCGTTATCGTCAGGATTCTACATTCCTTTATTACTTCGGACTTTCATGCGCCGGACTTTCGGCAATTATTGATATTGATGAGGACAAAGAAATCATTTTTGGTGATGAACTGTCTATTGACGCTATCGTATGGATGGGATCGCAGCCTACGCTACGCGAAAAATGCGAACGTGTAGGAGTAAAAGATATAATGCCTTCGGCCGACATCGTCGGTTATCTGCATAAATGTGTGCAGAAAGGAAAGGCGATTCATTATCTGCCTCCTTACCGCCCCGAACATAAACTGAAGCTAATGGATTGGCTGGGCATACCGCCTGCACGTCAGGAAGGCTCGGTGCCTTTTATCCGTGCCGTAATCGCACAACGTAATTATAAATCTGCGGAAGAAATCGTAGAAATAGAAAAGGCGTGCGACGTGACGGCCGATATGCATATCACAGCGATGAAGGTACTCCGCCCGGGTATGTACGAGTATGAAGTGGTAGCCGAAATGAACCGGGTAGCGCAAGCTAACAACTGCGAACTTTCTTTTGCCACTATCGCTACTATCAACGGACAGACGCTGCACAATCATTATCACGGCAATCTCGTGAAACCGGGTGATTTGTTCCTGATTGATGCGGGTGCGGAAATTGAATCGGGCTATGCCGGCGATATGTCGTCCACGGTTCCTGCTGACAAAAAGTTTACTACCCGTCAACGCGAAGTTTACGAAATACAGAATGCCATGCATCTGGAATCGGTCAAAGCGCTACGTCCGGGCATTCCCTACATGGAAGTTTATGAATTGTCCGCCCGTGTAATGGTAGAAGGAATGAAGGCACTGGGGCTGATGAAAGGAAATGCAGAAGACGCCGTGCGCGAGGGTGCTCATGCGTTGTTTTATCCGCACGGATTAGGTCATATGATGGGACTGGATGTTCATGATATGGAAAACTTGGGTGAAATCTGGGTAGGATATAACGGACAACCGAAAAGCACGCAGTTCGGACGTAAATCACAACGTCTCGCCATTCCGTTGGAACCGGGATTTGTGCATACGGTAGAACCGGGTATCTATTTCATTCCCGAATTGATAGATATGTGGAAGGCGGAAAAGAAGTTTGCCGATTTCATCAACTACGAAAAAGTGGAAACTTACAAGGATTTCGGTGGTATCCGCAACGAAGAAGACTACCTGATTACGGAAACTGGTGCCCGCAGATTGGGTAAGAAAATCCCTCTGACTCCGGACGAAGTGGAAGCTTTACGATAAGCAAAAAATTAATCGCATTAACACTGGCTTCTCAGACAACCACTAGAATGACGGAAGTTTTTCATTAATACCGGAAAACCTCCGTCATTTTTATAGGAGTGCCCAAATGAACAGTTTCATAAAGAAACGACCTTTATTCGTCCCAATCGGATAAAGGCAACGTCTTTTTACCGTACCATTTCATCCATGCATAAGATTTTCTTTTTCTTAAATAAAGCGTATCACCACAATTTTCTACCGCTTCCCAGTTGAATACAGAATGAGAACGGAATGCTTTTTCCAACCAATAAAGTATGTCATAGGTAACGAAAGGAACTATCATCCACCACCACGAAAGCCACAAAGACAAAATTAATGCCGGAGCTAAAGTCAAAAAGAAACATTCCCAATATTGCCTTGCATGTATCCGTAATTCCATATCTTCCCAAACTTCTAAATATTTATATCGGGTAAAGAAAAGCCCGCCTACCATAAAATAATGCTTCTTTTTCCCTAAGAACCATTTTGCCAAAAGATTATTATAAAAAATCATATTCCCGTTTTTTTGTTGTATGTAATATCTTCATAACAGAATAAATACCCAAAGGTTCATTTATTCAAGTGCCATATAACAGTTATTGACCCTCTCGTCTGAATAATTCCAACGAATTTAATTATTGCTGTTTCGTATTCCAACCTATCTGACCCTAACAGACAGGTTGGGATAATTACGCAAAGTAAATTGAAAAAACGAATATATCCTAATTTTCCTACTTAATATTTAAAGCTGCTTCCTCCTAAAAATTCCCGAAGCAAAGAAGTCGGTGGTATTTCTTTGTCTTGAACCGGAACAAAATATTTGATGAATTTCAACAAACGATAGGCTTCGCAGTATTCCGGGCAATTACGCGGAACTCCCATTAATATAGGTTCAGCGTGCAGGCGGAGCACTGCAAACTCAAAAAGAAGAGCTGAATTGAACATTACATCTGCATTTTCCTGATAAGGGAATATCCACTTATCTTCACCGGCACGCACACTAGGCCAACGTGAAATAGTTTCACGGGCAGAATAGCCCCGATAATTGAAATCACGGATAATACGACGCAACAGACGATTGTCGGTAGTAGGAATCCAGTTGTGGTCGTCTAGAGAGATAGTGGTCAATGCCGATACATAAATCTTAAATTTACGTTCGGCAGGAATATGTGGCGTCAACTCCGGATTCAAGGCATGAATACCTTCCAATATCAGAATCGTGTTATCTTCAATTTTCAGTTTATCACCTTTAAATTCTTTCTTGCCGAGAGCAAAATTAAAGCGGGGAAGTTCTACTTCTTCACCACGCAGCAAGGCTTGCAGCTGTTGGTTGAACAGCTCGAGGTCGAGCGCGTAAAGCGATTCATAATCATAGTTTCCGTTTTCATCCAAAGGAGTATCCTCACGGTCTACGAAATAATTATCGAGAGAGATAGGAAAAGGTTTCAACCCATTTGTCATCAACTGGATTGAAAGCCGCTTGCTGAAAGTGGTCTTTCCGGAAGAAGACGGTCCGGCAATCAGTACCAGTTTCACCCGGTTGCCGTTTTCGCCACGATGAAAAATGGTATCGGCAATCTGGGCTATCTTCTTTTCCTGCAATGCCTCAGCAACGTTAATCAAATCTGTTGCATGGCCTTCTTCGCAAGCGAGGTTGAAATCGCCTGCATTGTTGAGTCCCATGATATAGCTCCAGTTCAGATATTCTTTAAAGACGTCCAACATCTTTTCCTGCTTTACAACGTCTTCCAACACTTCG
Source organism: Bacteroides caccae (assembly GCF_002222615.2). Taxonomy (NCBI): domain Bacteria; kingdom Pseudomonadati; phylum Bacteroidota; class Bacteroidia; order Bacteroidales; family Bacteroidaceae; genus Bacteroides; species Bacteroides caccae. The sequence goes on from NZ_CP022412.2 coordinate 292,525, forward strand.
GGATTCTCGCGGCTGGGAATACGCAGCAATAGTCCATCGTAATACTTCACGATGTCAAACAGTTTAAGATAGCCGGTGCTGGGCAACAGGTTGCCATAATAGTAATCGACCGTATCGCCCAACGTATAATAATAGGTATAGAGGGAACCGGAAGTTTCGAGCAACCGGACTTTATCATTCATACCCCGTTCGCTGAAAATGCGTACAGCTTCGGCTGTATGGCATTCGATACGATGATAGGGTATATTTTCTGCAATAATCTCCTGCATACGTTGCTTGATGCGTTTCACATCCTCCAATTCAATGGGACGCCCGATACGCAGATTACAGAAATAACCTTTCGAAACGGGATGTTCTACAAACAGCTTGCCCTCGGGAAACAATTCCGTGACCGCCTTAAACAGTACAAAACAGAGCGAACGGACATAGGTACGCATACCGGACTGGTCTCTCACGTCCAGAAACTCTATATCCTTATTATTATATACCCTAAAATTAAGTCCCTCAGAGCGGTTATTGACTTTAGCACTAACCACTTGATAAGGAAAATTAAGATTAAAACCGTAATAAATATCCAAAAGTGAGCTCCCGATGGGGAATTCTTTAGAAATATTGTTATTTTTGCAACATATTTGTAACATCTGTTTCATCGAGTTCGTTAAAAGGTGAATAATTTGGGACTAATATACTTATAATCAGACTGAGAACAAATAACCATTAACAATATTATAGATGGAATATTCTTTTTATGATTTTTTAAAGCTCATAGGTTCATTAGGGCTCTTCCTGTACGGAATGAAGATAATGAGTGAGGGCTTGCAAAAGGTCGCGGGTGACAGACTACGAAGTATCTTGACGGCAATGACTACCAACAGGGTAACGGGAGTTTTAACAGGTGTGTTAATCACAGCCCTTATCCAATCTTCTTCAGCAACGACGGTAATGGTCGTGAGTTTCGTGAATGCCGGGTTACTCACTCTCGCTGAATCTATCAGTGTCATCATGGGTGCCAATATCGGTACTACGGTCACTGCCTGGATTATCTCAATTTTCGGATTTAAGGTTGATATGGCCGCATTTGCCCTTCCTCTTCTGGCCATTGCCCTTCCGCTCATCTTCTCCGGCAAAAGCAACCGTAAGTCTGTCGGTGAATTCATTTTCGGTTTTTCTTTCCTCTTCATGGGACTTTCTTACCTGAAAGCGAATGCTCCCGACCTGAATGCCAACCCGGAAATGCTTGCCTTTGTACAGAACTACACGGACATGGGATTCTTCTCTATCCTCCTGTTCTTATTCATCGGTACGATACTGACTATGATTGTGCAGGCTTCAGCCGCGACAATGGCAATCACACTGATTATGTGTGCCAACGGCTGGATCAGCCTGGAGCTGGGAGCAGCCCTGGTACTGGGAGAAAATATCGGAACTACGATCACCGCCAATCTTGCCGCATTAACAGCCAACACACAGGCTAAACGGGCAGCATTGGCGCATTTTGTTTTTAATGTGTTCGGTGTTATCTGGGTATTGATTATCTTCCACCCGTTCATGCAGTTGGTTAACTGGGTAGTAGATACTTTCTTCCAGACAAGTAATCCGGAAGTTGCTATCTCTTACAAACTGTCCGCCTTCCACTCTATTTTCAATATCTGCAACGTATGTATCCTGATATGGGGTGTGAAGTTAATTGAACGTACCGTATGCGCTTTAATCCACCCGAAGGAAGAAGACGAAGAACCAAGACTGCGGTTCATTACAGGCGGTATGCTTTCTACGGCAGAACTTTCCATCCTTCAGGCACGTAAGGAAATTCATTTATTCGCTGAACGTACCCACCGTATGTTCGGCATGGTGCAAGATTTGCTGCATACGGAAAAGGATGATGATTTCAATAAGTTGTTCAGCCGGATAGAGAAATACGAGAATATCAGCGACAACATGGAACTGGAGATAGCCAACTACCTGAATCAAGTATCAGAGGGTCGTTTGAGTTCTGAAAGTAAGTTACAGATACGCGCCATGTTGCGTGAAGTGACGGAAATTGAAAGTATCGGGGACAGTTGTTACAACTTGGCACGTACGATTAACCGGAAACGCCAGACAAATCAAGACTTCACCGAAAAGCAATATGAGCATATCCATTTTATGATGAAGCTGACGAACGACGCTCTTGCACAAATGATTGTGGTAGTAGAGAAACCGGAACATCAGAGTATTGATATCAACAAGTCTTTCAATATCGAAAACGAAATCAATAATTACCGCAACCAATTGAAGAATCAGAACATCTTGGATGTAAACAACAAGGAATATGATTATCAAATGGGAGTTTACTATATGGATATTATCGCCGAATGTGAGAAACTGGGTGATTATATAGTAAATGTGGTAGAAGCCAGCAGTGATGTAAAAGAAAAGAAAGCTTCCTAAATAGGAGAAATAAAGAATAGAAAAAGGAGAAGCAGTTATGTACTAATGCATCTGCTTCTCCTTTTTCTTTATCAATTATTTTGTATTTACTCACTATTTATTATAGACATAGGATTCTGCCAGTCGCCAGAATAAAGTAGATTCCGGGACGGTAGTTGTCCGAAGTACCTTTTGCGAACTGCCTTCCGAGGGATTGATATTAGCAAAAATATTCCACCCTTTATTAAAGGAACACTCGCTATAATAATAAGATTTATCACTGCCGGTCAATATGAAGGGGCGGTCGGCATACTGATAACTCACCAATGTTGCTTTTTCCGCAGACGATCCATTGCCGGACCAATTGGAAAGTGCTATTCGTCCTACCCTCGTATCGCCATTAAAAACAAAAAAGTCTCCCAATGTTGCTACAAGCGCATCACCGTCATTTGAGGTTCCAGTCCAATAACCAGCCATATCACCATTCCGCCGATCTACTTTCTGAAGTCTTTCCGAAGGGAAAGTAGCAGGAAGTGTCATTACAATTTGCCCGTTTTCATAAGGGAATATAAGAGTTTCAATCACTTGCCAGTCCAAGCCGGTCACTTTTACCTCCACCCGGTCGAATGTAAAATTTTTCGGCATATTCTGTATGTCTTTGACTATTATCGTACTATAATCAGGAACATCAGGAGCAGGTAGTTCTTCTTCATTCTCATTATCACTACAACCAGCTATTAAAAGCCCGAACATCAACAAAAAAGAGATAACAGGATATAAGAGGAAGTTAGAACTGGTAGTTGCCTTGTTATGCATAATTCTATATTTTTGCATCAAAGATACTACATTTATAATCAGCATTATATTTTTATTCAAAAAAATAAAAATAGCCGGATACGATTTGTATCCGGCCATTTCCTCTTAATAAATTCTCTCCCTTTGTTTTATCCTTCGTACGGCTCGAAATCTTCTTTCCCGACTCCGCATAGAGGACAAGTCCAATCATCTGGAATGTCTTCAAAAGCAGTTCCTGGTTCAATTCCGCTTTCCGGATCTCCTTGTTCGGGGTCGTAAATATATTCACAGACCGTGCAAATGTACTTCTTCATAACGTTCGTATTTTTAATTGGTTTTCTAATTAATATAACACAAATAACAAGATATTTGTTCAACACTTTTTTATAATGAAAGAAAAAAACTATCTTTGTAACCGTATTCAACAAGCTGAACCAACAATATTATGTCATGTTAATAGCACTTTTATCTACCCTCATAATTTTATGTGCAATCCTGCTAATCAGTTTTTTGTGGGAGCGCAGGAAATGCCTTCGAATGCAGAAACGGTTATTTCGGGAATCCAGAAAACTAGAACATACCAACCATGTTGCCAGTGCTATCTTGAAAAATGTACACGCCTTCATCCTGTTAATAAACAACGACTTCAAAGTGCTGAAAACGAATTACTACCAACAGACCGGAACACGAAAAGGACCGGAAGAAAAAAGAGTAGGTGATTTGTTGCAGTGCTGTAATGCATTATCGGCAGAGGGAGGTTGCGGTACACATGTTTATTGTGGCTCCTGTCCTATACGCCAGGCTATCCGTCAGGCTTTCGAACAAAGAAGAGGATTCACTAATCTGGAAGCCACTTTGAATATGGTTACTTCCGAAAATCAAACGGTAGCCTGTGAAGCCGTTATTTCCGGCTCTTATTTCCTCCTCAATGAAGAAGAAAATATGGTGCTTACCGTACATGATATTACCCATTTGAAACAAGTAGAAAGGGAATTAAAAGTGGCAAAAGAGAAAGCGGAAAATGCAGATATAGCAAAATCAGCCTTCCTGGCCAACATGAGCCATGAGATTCGTACTCCGCTGAATGCTATCACCGGGTTTGCAGAAGTAATGGGCAGCGCAAACACAGAAGAAGAAAAAACACAATACCAAGAAATTATCAAAATGAATGCCGATCTTCTGATGCAATTAGTAAATGATATTCTTGATATGTCAAAAATAGAAGCGGGCACTTTAGAATTTGTGTATTCAACGGTAGATATTAATTTGTTGCTATCCGATTTACAAAGACTTTTCCAAATGAGGATTAATGATGCCGGAGGAAAAGTACAGATAATAGCAGAGCCTTCACTTTCTTCCTGCCTTATACAGACCGACCGCAATCGGGTGGCACAGGTCATTTCCAATTTCGTGGGCAACGCTATTAAATTTACCCGGGAAGGAAATATCCGTATCGGTTATGAAGCTAAAGATACTGAACTATATTTCTACGTGAAAGACACGGGTACGGGCATACCGGCAGAAAAACTGTCGAATGTATTCGGGCGTTTTGTGAAACTGAATAAAGACCAAAAAGGTGCAGGACTGGGACTTTCGATTTCACAAACGATTGTAGGCAAATTGAGCGGCCAGATCGGAGCGGATTCCATTGAAGGAGAAGGTTCTACCTTCTGGTTTACCCTCCCTTATCTTTCATGCGGCAAACCTCAGTAAGAAATTCTACTTCATAAAAAGTTTTAATTAAACATTTTATCACAATTATATGTTGTATTTTTGCAGTCCAAACTAAACGCATGTATCTGCATGAGTACAAATAAAGATGATTACAATCATTTAGGCCTTACGGACAGTGAGGTCCTACAAAGCAGGGAAAAGAATGGTATAAACCTGTTAACACCCCCCAAGCGTCCTTCTTTATGGAAACTTTATCTTGAGAAATTTGAGGACCCGGTCGTACGCGTACTGCTAGTTGCAGCCGTCTTTTCGTTGATTATTTCCATTATCGAAAATGAGTACGCCGAAACGATCGGTATCATAGCCGCTATCTTGCTGGCTACGGGTATCGGTTTCTTTTTTGAATATGATGCCAACAAAAAATTCGACTTACTGAATGCCGTTAATGAGGAAACACTAGTTAAAGTGATTCGTAACGGCCGCGTACAGGAAGTTCCGCGCAAAGATATAGTTGTAGGCGACATCGTGATTTTGGAAACCGGAGAAGAAATCCCGGCTGACGGAGAATTGGTGGAAGCTATCTCTTTGCAAGTAAACGAATCCAACCTGACCGGAGAACCTGTTATCAATAAGACGATTATAGAAGCAGATTTTGACGAAGAAGCGACTTACGCCTCTAATTTGGTGATGCGTGGCACTACGGTAGTCGACGGTCATGGCACAATGCGCGTTCTGCACGTAGGAGATGCAACGGAAATAGGAAAAGTGGCCCGCCAAAGTACGGAAGAAAACCTTGAACCGACTCCACTAAATATACAGTTGACCAAATTAGCCAATCTAATCGGAAAAATTGGTTTTACTGTTGCCGGCCTGGCTTTCCTTATCTTCTTCGTAAAAGATGTATTGCTATATTTTGATTTCGGTGCATTAAACGGCTGGCACGAATGGCTTCCGGTATTTGAACGGACACTTAAATACTTTATGATGGCTGTTACGCTGATTGTTGTTGCTGTTCCCGAAGGATTACCGATGAGTGTAACTCTTAGTCTGGCCCTAAATATGCGCCGTATGCTTTCTACCAACAACCTGGTTCGGAAAATGCACGCTTGCGAGACAATGGGTGCTATCACTGTCATCTGTACGGATAAAACCGGTACGCTGACGCAAAATCTGATGCAAGTACACGAACCAAACTTCTATGGAATCAAAAACGGCAGTAACCTGTCCGATGATGATATCAGTGCATTGATTGCAGAGGGAATCAGCGCTAATTCGACCGCCTTCCTTGAGGAAACAGAAACCGGGGAAAAGCCGAAAGGAGTAGGAAATCCGACGGAAGTGGCCTTACTATTATGGCTCAATAGTCAGGGAAGAAATTACCTGAAACTCCGTGAGAACGCCCGTGTTCTCGACCAGCTCACCTTCTCTACGGAGCGCAAGTTCATGGCTACGCTTGTAGAATCACCATTAATCGGAAAGAAAATACTCTATATAAAAGGTGCTCCCGAAATTGTTCTGGGCAAATGTAAAGAAGTTGTCTTGGACGGAAGACGGGTGGATGCCGTGGAATACCGTTCAACAGTAGAAGCACAACTACTGAATTACCAGAATATGGCGATGCGCACACTGGGCTTCGCCTTCAAAATCGTAGAGGAGAATGAACCGAATGATTGTGTGGAACTTGTTTCGGCAAACGACTTGAACTTCTTGGGAGTGGTTGCTATCTCTGACCCGATTCGTCCGGATGTTCCTGCCGCCGTAGCCAAATGTCAGTCGGCAGGTATCGGTATCAAGATTGTGACCGGCGACACTCCGGGGACTGCAACCGAGATTGCTCGTCAGATAGGTCTTTGGAAGCCGGAAACCGACACCGACCGGAATCGTATCACTGGTGTTGCTTTTGCTGAATTGAGTGACGAAGAAGCACTTGACAGGGTAATGGATTTGAAAATTATGTCGCGTGCCCGTCCTACAGACAAACAACGCCTTGTGCAGTTGCTCCAGCAAAAAGGAGCGGTAGTAGCCGTAACCGGAGACGGAACAAATGATGCGCCTGCTCTGAACCATGCACAAGTCGGCTTATCAATGGGTACAGGAACTTCTGTAGCCAAAGAGGCCAGTGATATTACATTGCTTGATGATTCGTTCAACAGTATCGGAACCGCCGTCATGTGGGGACGTTCGCTTTATAAGAATATCCAGCGTTTCATCGTTTTCCAGTTAACGATCAACTTCGTTGCATTACTTATCGTTCTATTGGGTTCCGTTATCGGCACGGAACTTCCGTTGACTGTGACGCAGATGTTGTGGGTAAACTTGATTATGGATACTTTCGCAGCGCTGGCCCTGGCTTCTATTCCGCCCAGCGAAACTGTTATGCTCGAAAAGCCTCGTCGCAGTACTGATTTCATTATCAGCAAAGCAATGAGGTCTAACATATTAGGGGTAGGTTCTATCTTCCTCATCGTACTGCTCGGAATGATTTATTATTTCGACCACAGTGCAAAAGGTATGGATGTACACAACCTCACTATTTTCTTCACCTTCTTTGTCATGTTACAATTCTGGAACCTGTTTAATGCACGTGTGTTCGGCACTACCGACTCGGCATTCAAAGGACTTTCCAAATCGTATGGCATGGAATTAATTGTGCTTGCCATTCTTGTCGGACAATTCCTTATTGTACAGTTCGGTGGTGCTGTATTCCGCACGGAACCACTCGACTGGCAGACATGGCTTCTAATTATAGGCGTTTCGTCCATGGTGTTATGGGTTGGAGAACTTGTTCGCCTTGTTCAGCGTATTATTCACAAAAGAAAAAGAAATGAAAAGTAAAGGAATTAAAAACCTTCTTATTGATTTAGGCGGTGTACTTATCAATCTCGACCGTCAACGTTGTATCGAGAACTTCCAGAAATTAGGGCTCCGTAACGTGGAGGAACTATTGGACATCTCAAATCAGGACGGAATCCTGATGCAGCAGGAGAAAGGCTTGATTACTCCCGCAGAATTTCGTAATGGCGTTCGCGAAATGATAGGTAAAGTAGTTAGTGACAAACAAATTGATGCCGCCTGGAATAGTTTTCTGGTAGATATACCAACACACAAACTTGATTTATTGCTGAAGTTACGCGAAAAATATGTAGTCTATTTGTTGAGTAATACAAACGAGATTCATTGGAAATGGACTTGTAAGAATCTATTCCCCTACCGTACTTTCAAAGTAGAGGACTATTTTGAAAAAACATATCTCTCTTTTGAAATGAAAATGGCCAAACCCGAACCGGAAATTTTTAAAGCAATATTGGATGATGCCGGCATCGAACCGGAGGAGACTCTTTTTATTGATGATTCCGAAATCAACTGCAAAGCGGCACAGAACTTAGGAATCTCTACTTATACGGCAAAAGCCGGCGAAGACTGGAGTCATCTTTTCAACAGTAAATAATTTAATAGATATGCAGATTATACGTGACATATCGGCTATAAAACCAGAACCCTGTGTAGCTACCATAGGCTTCTTTGACGGAGTGCATGCAGGACATCGCTATCTGATTCAACAAGTGAAAGAGATAGCCGCAGCCAAAGGTCTACGTTCTGCATTGGTCACTTTCCCTGTTCATCCCCGTAAGGTAATGAATGCAGCCTATCGGCCGGAACTCCTGACTACTCCGAAAGAGAAAATTAGTCTGCTTGCTGACATTGGTGTAGACTATTGCCTGATGCTCGATTTCACCCCGGACATTTCGCAGTTAACCGCCCGCGAATTTATGAACCGACTGCTAAAAGAGCGTTATCAGGTGAAATGTCTGGTTATCGGTTATGACCACCGTTTCGGACATAATCGCAGCGAAGGATTCGAGGACTATGTATGCTACGGGAAAGAAATTGGTATAGAGGTAATTCGTGCACAGGCATATACCAGTGACATAGAAATAGGAACTACCCGAAACATTCCGGTAAGTTCGTCTTTGATTCGTAAACTGTTACATGAAGGAGAAGTGGAAATCGCAGCCCGTTGCCTGAAATATGAATATTTTTTGGACGGGACTGTTGTAGGCGGTTACCAAGTAGGCAGAAAGATCGGCTTTCCGACTGCCAATTTAAGCGTAGATGATCCGGATAAACTTATTCCTGCCGATGGCGTATATGCCGTATGGGTAACGTTTGACGGGAAAACATACATGGGAATGCTAAATATAGGTGTCCGCCCGACGATTGACAATGGTCCGAATCGAACAATTGAAGTGAATATCCTTCACTTCCACTCGAATATATATGATAAATTCATCCGGCTTACTTTTGTAAAACGGACACGCCCCGAACTGAAGTTCTCCAGCATTGACGAGCTAATAGTCCAACTCCACAAAGATGCAGAAGAAACCGAAGCGATTCTTCTTGCCAGCAAAGCAAGAAGTAACCAACAGGAAGAACTAAGAAAATAATACATCAACCGAATAACAACTTAAAATAGATTCTTATGCAAAAGTCATTTATGAGTATTTCTCTGGTGGTAATAGCAATTTCTATGTTAGCTATGTTTATATGCAGCTTCTTCGCTACTAAATAAAAAAGTAAAATATGAAGACGGCTATCAAACTTGTATTAATAGACCTTGTCATTGCGCAAATTGTTGCCCCTGTCCTGATTATGATTCCTTGTACTATCTATTTGTTAGTAACCACAGGAAATTTGGATAAGGCTGTTCTGACGCAAACAATTATAATTCCGGCGCAATTGGCCGGTCAGATAATGATGGGTATCTATCTGTGGAAGGCCGGCTACATCAGCACAAAGAAAGAGACCTGGTCACTTGTGTCCGCTCCTTATCTTTTAGGTAGTGCAGTGGCAATCCTTACCAGTGGATTTGTTGTTTCTTCATTAATGAGTTTGCTGGATTGGATACCTAATATCATGGAGCAATCTTTCGATATCCTCCAATCCGGCTGGGGAGGGATTCTTGCAATAGCAATCGTAGGCCCTGTACTTGAAGAATTATTGTTCCGGGGAGCAATCACCAAAGCTTTGCTCCAACAATATAATCCGACCAAAGCAATTCTTATTTCGGCACTTCTATTCGGTGTCTTTCATATAAATCCCGCACAGATACTTCCGGCATTTCTGATCGGTATCCTGTTGGCATGGACTTATTATAAAACGGGTAGTCTGATACCTTGTATATTCATGCATATATTAAATAACTCCTTATCAGTATATCTCAGTATCAAATATCCCGAAGCGGAGAATATGGATGACCTGATTAGCGGTACACCGTATCTTATTATTCTTATCGGTGCAATTGTCATACTGGCAGGAGTCATTCCATATATGCAACGCATGACCTCTAATAAGTAGAGGTCATATCTTCAGGAACACAAATATAAAAGTCTGCTCTTCCTTTATTTTCTTCATCTAATTGGTCTATACTTTCCTGACGGACTGAACAGACAGTTTTAATCGTTGTCCCCGGACGATATTGAAGCAGATAAGGAATTATTCCTCCTTTAAAATCAGAATGGTAGTTCCCGTTAAAATGCAGGAATTTATCCTTTATATTATGAGCTATAAACCAGCCCATTGTTGCATCTTTGATAGCTTGCGCCTGTGCCAAATATTCCTGATTGCCTTTACTCTTACCCATCATCTGCATTAATGCAAAAGCACCACCTTCTTCTTCCTTGTAGGTAAACTGAATAGGAAGAGGCGGCAAGTATCGCTTTGCTTCATTAGATAATGAATCCAAATACTGTAAGCCATTATCTTTTACAACATTAGCATAGCGTCGTGGTACGTTAGTTGCAATAAATGGAATTTTATTCTCTTTTGCGAAAAAGACAAATGGAGCATAATCCGTACTATAATTATCCCACAACCGGGCTTCTGCCTCAAATCTGTCATAAGAAATCGCGCGACTCATGTATTCATCCAAAATCAGCTGATTATCCGCCTCAAGCATTTCAGCTCCCAACATCAGTTTTTCCTTATGAATAGCATATAGCGAACGGGTTATTTCATATTCCAGCCAATGAGTAATACAACAATTATGAATCTCGCCTATAAACACGACATCCGGTTGTGCCAACGCTTCAATAAGCTCATCATAGCCTATCTCCTTGCCTTCGGCATTAAACAATGTATATGCTCTCTTGTATCCTTTCTGAGCAAAGGCCGCTACTCCTATAGAACACAAAAGCAATAACCCACAAAATCTTGAGAAAAATAAATTATTCATATTTTTGATGTTTTCCAATATATAACAATACAAATTTATCGGGATTCGTAAAATGCTTAAATGCTTTCTGAATATCCACAGTGGATATGCTATTGAGACATTGTTCATATCGCTCAAAATCAGCGACAGACTCACCATTCTTCAGCAAATTCACAAGATTAGTACGCCATTCGGCAGAAGCCTCATCCGAAAGCACTTTTCGTTTTGTAACCCAAAAAGACTTTTTCAAAGTTTCCAATTCCTCTTCGCTCACTTTACTTGTACGAAGCTCATTTATAATCTGCTTTATAAGCTCCTCCACCTTCTTCGTATTTACGAAATCAACAGAGGCCGACAAATCAAAATAAAAGACTTGTTGTGGCAGCCCATTATAAAATAAAGAAGCGTATGGAGAATAGACTATATTCTCTCCTTCACGCAAAACACTTAACAAGCGGTTTTGCAAGATATCACGCATCAATTTCAGTGTAAGGCTATTTTTCAAGGAAGGCTGATAATTTCCACAGAAAACATAATCAAAGATAGTCTGCGTATCATTATCATTCGGAAATTCTTCTATGTAAGTTTTCTTAGGGAGCTTAAACGCTTTGTTGGGATAAGACACTGTATTTACTTTCGGCATACGTCCGAACGTCGCAGTTAACAATTCTTTGATGCTATCCGTATCAAACTTTCCTGTTACTACGAATGTCATTTGCGACGGATTGCTGTATAATGAACAATAATAATCTGCAATCTTATCCAGATCCAATCTTTCCAGATCCATTTTTGTTAGAGCCGGACGAGGTACCGTATTTCCCATTAGAGAATCCAGGCGGTTTGTCAACATACGATCAGAAGCACGTTTCATCATTTGTTCCAATACACTTTCCTTCCCGAAACGCTCCATTTCATCTTTACGAATCTCATCAAAATCCTCATAGCAAAGCTCCGGACGACACATCTTCTCGTACATCAAATTAAAGAGTTCTCGTGCTTTGGCAGCAGGAGACATTCCCATAATATCATGCCAATAATTACTGATAGCAATATTCATAGATATTTCTTCCTGTTGCATAAAAGAAGATAGAGTATCATAAGGAATAC